>JAVJQK010000052.1 GCA_040218145.1 Sandaracinaceae bacterium
TGGGGCTAGAAGCGCCGCAGGCGCGTCGTTTTCGGGTGAAGCGAAGGCGGCTTTGCCGCCGCAGCGAGGGGCTTTTGCGAAAAGCCCCTGACTAGAATTGCTAGGCCCGGAGCAAGCGCGAAGCGCTTGATTCGGGCCTAGGTGCGAGCCGGGGACCCCGACGAACGCCGCATGTCGACGTGTGCAGCCTACCCGCTGCGTGCGAAGGGAGCAGCCACGAGCGCCGCCACCGCGTCCGGTCGGCTCGGCCGGAGCTCGACGAACGAATCGGATCGTCCCCGACGCTGGGGTCCGAGCGACAAAAGATCACCGCGGTCGCACTTTCTGGTCACACGCCCCCTCTCCGCGGAGTCAGTCCGCTCAGAACCCCAACCAAGTGTTCTATCCGCTGCGCCTCGCGATCGGCGCAGACGACCCGCCGCAGCGCGTGATCGCCGAGGTTCGCGCGCAGCTCGACGCGGTGCCGGACCGCGGTCACGGCTACGCGCCGCTTCGATTCACCGATCCGGCCCGGCCGCTCGGCGTCGCGCCGATGCCGTCGCTGGTCTTCAACTACGGCGGCGAGGGGCGGCTCGACGACCGGCTCCGCCACCGTCGGCTGAGGGTGGTGGACGAGCCGACCGGCAGCCACGACCCGCCGTCGGTCCCGACACCGATGCACTGGACCCTCTTCGCGGCCATCGAAGGCGGCGGGCTCCGCCTGACGTGGGTCTACAACGCCGACGTGCTCGACGAGACGACCGTCCGCGGCCACCTCGACGACCTGAGGGCCTGGCTGCTCGGGTGCGCCGAGCCGCTCGCGGTCGGTGCGTGCCGCGCCTAGCAGTCCGTTGAAGAACCTCGCTCCTCGTCTCTCGGGCGGGACGGCCCGTCTCTCGGCCCGTGTCTCCTCGAAAATGCTGAAGCATTTCCTCGTCGCCCCGAACCGAGAACCGGGCCGTCGCGCTCCGAGATCCTTCGGGCTCGGTACTTCAACGGCCTGCTAGCGCGTGGCGATCCAGTCGGCGATCGGCTGCCAGACGAGCGCCTCGGAGCCGGCGGCCCAGAGCAGGTCGACGTGTCCGTAGTCGACCACCTCGGCGCCCGGGGGCTGGAGCTGCACGATGTGCGCGGTCGTGTCGGTCGAGCCGAGGAGCGAGAGCGTCTCCGCGCCGGCCGCGCCGAACCCGCCGGCCGCGCCGACGTGCAGCACGGGCACGGTGATCTCGTGCAGGTGGTCGTCGTAGGGGACGTCGACGGCGCCCGAGATGAGCGCGTCGATCTCCACCGCCTCGATGAGCGCCTGGTAGGGCGGGAAGCGCTGCGCGACCTGCAGCATGTCGATCGCGTCGACGTGCTGACACCCGACCGGCGCCCCGGTGCTCGGATCGAAGACGCCCGCGCTGAAGTGATAGTGCGGCGTGTACGCGGGGAGCGGCGCGTAGAAGAGGTAGGTGTTCGTGAACACCGCGGTGGCCGCCTGCAGGTTGGTCCACCCCGGCGCGAGCGGCGACGGATCCGAGGGGGCGGAGAGCCCGGCCCCGATCAGCGGCGCGAGCTGCGCGCCGAGCCCGAACTCGTAAGTGCCCGCGTCGTAGAGCGCGCGGTTGGCCGCGTACCGGGCCGCTGCGTCGTCCCGCAACCCCTGGGTCTGTGGCGAGGTGAGCTTGTAGATGATGTCGATGGGGATGAGGCCGCGCACGTCGCGATGTCCGGGCGGTCGCTGGGTCTCCGCGTTCGCGTAGGCAAGGGCGATGTCGGCGCCGAGGCTGTGCCCGGAGAAGAAGAGCCGGCCGCGCCCGCTGCCGCTCGCCGCGCGCACGGACCGCGCGATCGCCGTGGCCCGGCGCAGATCCTCGACGTGCGAGCCGAGCGTCCAGCCCTGCATGTCGGAGAAGTCGGTCTCTTCGACCGGCACGAAGGTCCACCGGAGGTCGATGCCCCAGACGTCGATCCCCTGTGAGGCGAGGTGCGGCGCGAGGCCGAAGTCGTCCTCGAAGAGGTCGGGCGCGAAGAGCCCCGGCGCGGCGGCCGAGCGGAAGGTCGAGGCGCTGCCGTGCACGAACATCACGCCGTCTCGGGCCCGGATCGGGCGCCACGGGGCGCGCTCGCGCACCACGCGGTGGATGCCGATGCGGTCGTACTCGCCCGGCCCGACGCGGAGCTCGGTCGCGTACTCGACGATGTCGCCGGCGATCACCGTGCGGGTGACCCCCGCCGCTTCGTCCCGGAGAAGCGCGTGCCCCCAGCCCGCGTGGGGCGCGCCCGGCCGCGCCCCGAGCGCCTCGCCCCGCGGCGACGCATCCTCCACCGGCGCGGCGCACCCGGCGCCCCACAGCCCACTCCACGCGAGGGCCAGCGCGGCCCCCAAACAGCTCAGCTGACGACGCATCATCTCAA
The DNA here is from genome assembly GCA_040218145.1 of Sandaracinaceae bacterium. Classification (GTDB taxonomy): domain Bacteria; phylum Myxococcota_A; class Polyangia; order Polyangiales; family Sandaracinaceae; genus JAVJQK01. Next base: position 2,380 of record JAVJQK010000052.1, read on the forward strand.
TCCCTCCCTGGCGACTCTCCATCCGGTGGCGCAATGATACTTCACCTTTGCCGGCATCGGGGAGATGGGACGCATGAACGCCGTCCGGTCGAGTTGTCGGAGCGCACGAACGCGCCGCAGCCGGTCGGCTTCCGCGAGACTCGGCGACATTCGAGGCAATGGGGGCGCGGTGAGCGCTACTCGAGCTCGTCGACGACGCGCAGATCGGGCTCGCGGGTCATCCCGTCGGCGGTCCGGCGGCCGTGCAGCTCGAAGCGAGAGGTCACGCCGTCGCAGTCGAGGTCGCCCTCCGCGCGCAGCACGAACGCGTCCCCGTCGACCTCGATCGAGTAGGCGTAGCGGATGGGGTCCGCGAAACCGATCCCGAGCGCCTCGAACGCCGGCGGCGCAGTGTCGGGCCACGCCACGGCCTCGCCGCACGGGATCGTCGCCGGCGTGCGCGGCGCGGCGCTCGGGACGGCGCCGTTCTCCGCGGCCTGCGTGTACATCAGCTCGAGGACCTCGCGCGGCGCTCCGGCCATGCGGCGGCGCGTCGGGATCGGCGCGACCCGAAGCGCGAGCCATCCCAGGAACGCGGTGCGGGCGAACTCCGGCTGGTAGCCCTCGACGAAGAACTCGAGGGGGTGCTCCCCGTATCGGAAGTGCCCCGCCTCGTCGATCGAGATCAACCGGCCCGGCTCGACCGCGAGCTGGCCGTCGAGGAGGCGCATCGGCGCTTCGTCCTCCGAGGAGAACACGACGTGGCCCTCCGAGGTCACCGCCAAGAGCGGATTCCCTTCGTGGTCGACGACCTGACTGTCGTCGCGGAACGTCGCCACGTGCTCGCCCCCCTCGAGGGTGATCCGGCCGTCCGTGCCCAGGGCCGCGAGCGGCTCCCCGTGCCGGAGGTAGCGCATCGCGGGGTAGGAGCTCGTCTGCTCTGCGGGCGACGGGCCGTCGGGCGCGCCGCCGCCCGAGGGCGAGCCCGGGGGGGACGAGGTCGCGCCGCAGGCGTACAACAGGATCGCAAGCGAGATCGAGGCTCCACGCATCCCCCGGTTGTACCAGCTCTCGGCGCCGCGCTGGCGACCACGACGCCGCGCCGGATACCCTGCACGCGACGCGCGCGAGCCCTCCAACGCACCCCACAGAAGGAGCCCCGAGCCGCGGCCCCCTGCCACGAGGTCTCGCCTGCGATCGCGCGCTCGGGAACAGGCGCGCAGGCCAAGATGACGACCGGGAGAGAGCCGTAGAGAGCCTCGTCGCCGGCCTCGAGCGGAGCGCCGTAGCGAGAGCGTCGCTTTGCCAGCATGCGAGCTCGGAGGTGGCCTTCGGGGTCAGTCCGACGCGCAAGCTGCAGCGACCAGGCCTCGCCGCTCGGCTGCACCGCGACTCCGATCCTCGCGGGCACCCCTCGCCCGCCGCGTGCCCGTGCACATGCCTCCGGGGCGGCGGAAGCGCGAGCCCGACCGCCACGATCAGACCCACCCCGATCCCCCGCCGGGCGTGCCTCGACCGCGGCTCGAGCTCGCCGTCGGTGCCGCGGGGATCGACTTGCGAGGTCGCGAGGGCGCGCGTCGCCCGATCGCCGTCCCGTCCTCTCCTCCGTGCGCCTTCGCAGCCCCCTCGCGCCCGGCGGCGCCCCCCTCCTGCGCCGATCATACGCTCTTGCTTCGAGCGCGATGTCCTCATCCGCGCCCGGACTCCACCCGTGGGACCCGGACAACGGGGATTCAGCCCTCTGGCGCGCAGCGCGACGAGAAGATGTCTGTGTTTCATGCAACCCGAGTAGCGTGACCAACGCGTCGGAGACGACGCCCCGGGGCCGAGCTCATGGTGACACCTCATCGCGCCACCACGAACCAGGATGCTTCACTCACCTCGCGGTGTGGTCAATCCTCTCGCGCGCCTGATCGCGGACGGGCCCAGCCGGACTCGGCGTCCCGCGCGCTCATCGGCCGCCGAAGGGGGACCCGGCAACCGAGGGCGCGGCTGGCGGGCGGCTCACGCCGTGCGTACGTGCGACGCCTCCGGAGGTGCCCGGTCTGGGAGGGTGAGTGGCCGCCGCACGTCGTTGGATTCGACCGCCCTGGTTCGCCGGGACGACACGACGCGAGGTGAGCGCGTGAGCACGCTCGGTTGGATCGCGGGCACGGGGCTGCTCATGAGCGCGATCGCGCTCGTGGGCAGCGTCACGCTGGCAGCGAGGGAAGCGACGCTGACCAAGGCGATCCCCTGGCTGGTCGCCCTCGCTGCCGGATCCCTGCTCGGTGGAGCGTGGTTCCACATGATGCCCGCGGCTGTCGACGCCATGGGCAACGGGCTCGCTCCGTGGCTCTGGCTCGCGGCGGGCTTCCTGATGTTTCTGGCCCTCGAGCGCGTGCTGCGCTGGCACCACTGCCACGACCTCGACTGCGAGCACGACCGGACGCTCGGCTGGCTCGTGCTCGTGGCCGATGGGCTGCACAACTTCATCGGAGGTCTCGCGGTGGCCGGCGCCTTCTTGATCGACGTGCGGCTGGGCCTGACCGCGTGGATCGCGGCCGCGGCGCACGAGATCCCGCAAGAGCTCGGCGACTTCGGTGTCCTGGTGCACAAGGGCTGGTCGCCGAGGAGCGCGCTGCTGTTCAACTTCGCGTCCGCCCTGACGTTCCCGATCGGCGGGGTGCTCGCCTACTACGCGTCGTTCGAGTGGGATGTCTCGTTTCTGCTCCCATTCGCGGCCGGGAACTTCATCTACATCGCGTCGGCGGACCTCATCCCCGAGCTCCAGCGAGAGCATGAGGGTCGAGGGATCGGGGGGCCCTGGCTCGGCCTCCTGCTCGGGCTGTTGCTGCTCCTCGTCGTTCGACTCGTGTTCTCGTCCCACGGGTAGCGCGCTTGCTGGCGCGGGCGACGTGGGTACTTGGCGGGCCGCCATGCCGGAACATCAAACCGTCGACGAGATCCGCGTTCCCGTCCGCCACCCATCCGAGAAGGTGGACGACCGCACACCCTCCTGGATGGCGTCTCGCATGGGCACCTGGACGCGGCTGATGATGCTCGTCTTCGGGATCGGGCCCGTGCTCGGGAGCATGTTCGCGCTCGGCGCGGCGTGGGCGGGCGGATACGAGTGGTTGTTCGAGCACGAGGCCATCGCGTGGCTCGGCTATCCGCTCATCCTCCCGTTCTTCACGTTCGCGGCGATCATGCTCTACGCGGTGCTCATCGCGAACAACCGGCGGATCACGACCGGCTCCAAGATCGCCTGGCTCGCGGCCGTCACGCTGGTAGGCCCCATCGCGATCCCCGCCTACTGGTGGATCCACATCTGGCGCGCCCCTCACCTGCACGAGCCGGAACACGACGCCTGAACGCGGGATGGGACGCCTGAACGCCCTCTGCCCGGTGGTCAGAGGGCGCGTTCTGCGAAGCCGCCGGAGCGCCGACGCTGACCGCCATCGCCTCGGTGCGATTCTCGCACTCGCACTGCGAAATCCGCACGAACGCAGCCGGAGACGGCTCGGTCCGCTGGCGGAAGAGGGGGCACGTTTCCTGCGACGCGGAAGAGCATGTCGCGACATCACCTCTCGGTGGCTCTGCTTGGCGCGCCCGCGCTGGTCGGGGTCCAGGGCGAATCTCCTGCCGGCGATCGCGAGGAGGTGGACGAGGCCTCCATGGGGCTCGACCTCGCCCGCTACGGCCGATGATGCCCCGTGGAGCGGCCCTGGTCGTAGAGGCAGCCTCGGGATGCGGCGCGGCGCGGGACGCCCTCGCTCGACGCTACTTGCGGCCCGCGTACCGCGTCGCGCTCTCGGTGGTCGGGCGCCCCGCGGACGCGGAGGACGTCGCCCAGGAGGCGCTCCTCAAGGCGCTCGGTCGGCTCGAGACCTGTCGCTCACCGGACCGGTTCGAGGCCTGGCTCACCCAGATCGTTCGCAACCAGGCGCGCAACTGGGTCGACGCGCGCCGGCTCCGAGACGTCCCCCGCTTCCCGCCGACCGACGAGCCGGCCGACGCCCGCAGCGCGATCGACCGCCCGGCCACGCGTCGGCAGCTCACCGTGGCCCTCGAGCGACTCACCGAGCCGCAGCGTACCGTGCTGTTGCTCCACGCGCTCGGCGGCTACAGTCACCCGGAGATCGCCGCGTCGCTAGGCGTCTCCGTGGTGAGCTCGCGGCAACATCTCTTCCTGGCGCGCCAGACGCTCCGCACGTTTCTGCGCGGGGCCGAGGACGCCGGGCCGGCTACTCGTATCCGAACGAGCGAGCGACGGGCACGCCGCTGAGGCACGGCATGAAGTTCGGCGCCTCCGTCTCGGACGTGTGATAGTGGTAGGCGCCATCGGGGAGCTCCGGGGTCGGCCGCTCGTGACCGTGGCAGCCGTCGAGATCGGAGGGCAACGTTCCGTCCGCGTCGTGCGACAGGTAGATGAGGAAGCCGTCCTTGGCGATCCCGTAGAGCCCGATCGTGCGCTGCTCGTAGGTCGTGCAGCTCACCAGGTCGCTCGAGATGCCCTGGCTCGCCAACACCGTGTTCATGACCTGCGGGACGAAGTGATCGTGGAGATAGCCAGCCGGATCGGGGTGGGCCCCGCACGCGCCGATGCTGGGGACGTTGATCGCGGTTCCGGCCGGCGGCCCCATCCCCATCATCGGGCCGCGCGTCGCCGAGGGTGGATCTCCCGTCGCCGGCACTCCCATGACGGAGATGCCGAGGTTCTCCACCTCGCCGAGCGTCCGGGGCGCGCTCGCGCGGCGCGGTGACAGCGGGACCGTCGCGGTCAGGACGAGCTCGAAGTCCTGCGCCATGGCCAGGCAGTTCGATCCGGTCCCGTCGGGGGGGCCGCCGAGCCCGGTGACGATCCGCGTGTTGCCGTCCGCGTCCACCATCGGGTCGTATCCGTCGTCCTCGATGTCCTGGAGGTAGTAGCCGTCGAAGGGGCGCAGCCCGGGCCGGGTGGCGCCGTCGTAGACCGACAGCCCATAGGGCGGGGGTGAGGTCGTGCTCTCCGGGCAGTAGGGCCCGTCCTCGACCAGGTCCGAGGCGAACGAGAAGGAGCAGCAGGTGGTGGTGGTCCCGTCGGTGAGCGCGCAGTCCGCCTCCACCGTCTCGAGGGGTGGATTGACGAAGAGCGCGGCGAGGGCGTCGCAGCTGGCCGCGCCCCCGCCGCTGTCGCCGCCGGCCGCGTCCGGGATCGGCTCCACGGTAGCGTCGGGGGACGACGCGCCCGAGCAGGAGGTCAGCAGGACCAGGGCGCCCACCGCGACGCAGACGGGCGCCTTCACCGCCCACCTCCGGCGCTGGCGCGAACGAACCCCGCGCCCGCCGACCAGCGCAGGATCCGCTCGTCGGGCGGACGAATCATGAAGCGCTGCCGACCGTCCGCCGCGTGCACGAAGACCAGGTGGTGCTGGTTCGGCCGAGACGAGAGCGCGCGGAGATCGACGAGCAGTCGGGCGAGAGGCCCCGGCCGCCGCCGCGCGAAGACCATCGTGACGACCGACTCGTGGCCGAGCCGAACCGTCACCTGACGCGGAGACAGCCCCGCCCCGTCCTCCTCGACTCGGACGGCGGTCGACACCAGCTGGCGCAAGCGCTCTTCGTAGGCCGCCGCCGAGTAGGAGCTCCGCGCCACCTCGGGGAAGGCGGCGGTCACGCTCTGATGGATCGCCGCGCGGGCCGTGCGGAGCTCGAGCCTCAGCTCGTCCCCGTCGGCCCGGACGTCCCATCGCGCGAGGTCGGAGTCGTGCGCCACGGCGAAGCCGGGCGCCGCGGACAGGCAGAGCAGGGTAGGCAGCAACAAGGAGATCGGTCTCATGTCCCACCAGACAGCCGAGACGCGCGAAGCGTTAGACCGCGCGGCGAACGCGCGGCGTCGGCGGCGTAGTCGAAGGTCGATCGGGCTGACGCCGGGGCGTCTCGCCCGATCATGTGGCGGGGAATCTCGCGCGGCGGCAAGGTCTCCTACGTGAGCTCGCGCGACATCGCGCAGGTCGCGGCGGAGGTGCTCGGTGATCCGAGCGGACACGAAGCGAAGGACTACGTGCTCACCGGCCCCGAAGCGATCGAGGACGCGCGGGTCGCCGAGCTCGCGAGCGCCGCGCTCGGCAAGACCATCGCGTACGTGGACGTGCCCGACGAGGCGTACGCCGCGTCGATGCGACAGAACGGCTCCCCCGAGTGGATGGTCGAGTCGATGCTCGGCCTCGAGCAGGTGAAGTCCGCCGGCTACGCGGAGGCCGTCTCCGACGCCGTGCAACGGGTCCTCGGCCGCGCGCCCGAAGCGATGCCCGCGTTCCTCGCGCGCCACGCCGACGCGCTTTCCGAGTGAGTCGGCCCGGACGCCGCCCCTCCCGCCCACGGGCGCGGCGTCCGCGGGGCACGCTCGTGTAGCCTGAGCGTCCACCGGAAGGACGATCGTCATGAGCACCCCCGAAGAGCGCGCCATTCGCGTCGACCTCGCCGCCGCGTATCGCCTCGTCGCCCACTACGGGTGGGACGACCTGATCTTCACGCACCTCTCGGCGCGAGCCCCCGGCCCCGAGCATCACTTCTTCATCAACCCCTACGGCATGCTCTTCGAGGAGATCACCGCGTCGAGCCTCGTGAAGGTCGACCTCGCCGGCGACAAGGTCGAGGACAGCCCCTGGCCCGTGAACCCGGCCGGCTTCACGATCCACAGCGCGGTGCACGAGGCGCGCGAGGACGCCGCCTGCGTGATGCATCTGCACACCGTGGACGGGGTCGCCGTCTCGGTGATGGACTGCGGCCTGCTTCCGCAGACGCAGACCGCGATGGTCGTGCACGCCGACCTCGCCTACCACGAGTACGAAGGCATCGCGCTCGACCACGCCGAGCGTCCGCGCCTCGCGCAGGACCTCGGGGACAAGGGCTGCATGATGCTCTGGAATCACGGCACCCTGACGCTCGGCCGCAGCGTCGCCGAGGCGTTCTTTCGCATGTACGCGCTCGAGCGCGCGTGCAGCACCCAGGTGCGCTTCATGGCCGGCCCCGGCATCCACGAGGCGCCCGAGGGCATCGCGGCGAAGGTCGCGGCGCAGGTCGCGGTGCCGGAGTTCGGCCGCGTCGTGATCGATGAGCTCGCGTGGCCCGCCCTGAAGCGCATGCTCGACCGCCGCGACCCGTCCTACAAAGACTGACGTCGGGGGGCGACGGTGCGGGTCCTGCGCCATCGCCTCCAGGCTCCACAGCCGCTGCAGAATGGCCGAAAGAGTCCACTGTAGGCGTTCTGTCTACGCTACCCTCTGCCGGTGAATGACACGGTGTGGAGGGTGAAGATGACCGGAACGAGTAGGACGCAGACTTTCATCGTGGCGGCGTTGGCCGTCGCCATCGCGGGCAGCGCGGGGAAGGCGAGCGCGGCGAACATCCTCTTCGTCTCCGACGTCAACACCGACAACAACATCCCCGGGGTGCTCACCGCCGAAGGTCACACCGTCACCGTCGTCACCAACGACTACGACGCCGCCACCGACACCAACGCCGCGCTGACCGGTGATCTCGGCGGCTATCACGCCGTCTTCTGGAGCGCGACCGGGGCCGGCTCCGGAGCCCTCCACGACGCCTCGACCATCACGGCGCTCGAGGCGTACGTCTCGGCGGGAGGCATGGTCTTCGTCACCGGGTACGACAGCGTGGACTCGCCCGATGACCCGAACCTGTTCGCCTTCGTCGGCGGCACGGGGGTGCGCGACGTGCCCAGCGCGCCGGGGCCCGTCGCGATGGTCGACAACGTCCTGACGACGGGCGTCGTGGACATCCGCGGCGTCACGCCGACCGGCGGCTTCAGCGACCGCGACGCGCTGACCGGGCTCGCCGCCGACACCGTCGCGGTGGTCGCGAGCAGCGGCGTGGCGACCGAGACCCAGTGGTCCCTTCGCACGCTGGGCCGGGGGCTCATCGCCTACGTCTCCAATGGCCAGAACGGTATCTCCACGGCGCACGCCTCCTGGACGGACACCTCGGCCGGGGGCGCCGGCGCCTACAACGCGGCCCTGCGGAACTTCGCCTTCGCCTCCGACAGGGCGAACATCCTCTTCGTGTCGGACGTCAACAGCGACAACAACCTCCCCGGCGTGCTGACCGGGGACGGTCACACCGTCACCGTGGTCATCAACGACTACGACGCCGCCACCGACACGAACCCCACGCTGGTCGGGGACCTGAGCAGCTACGACGTGGTCTACTGGAGCGCGACCGGCTCCGGCTCCGGCGCGCTGCACGACGCCTCCACCTTCGTCGCCCTCGAGGCCTACATCGCCGGCGGCGGGCGCGTCTTCGTGACGGGCTACGACAGCGTCGACTCGCCCGACGACCCGAACCTCTTCGGGTTCGTCGGCGGCACGGGGGTGCGGGACGTGCCCAGCGCGCCGGCCGCGGTCGCGATGATCGCCAACACCCTGACCACCGGGGTCGTCGACATCCGCGGCGTCACGCCGACCGGCGGCTCGGGCGACCGCGACGCGCTGACGGGGCTGCTGGCCGGGACCACCGCGGTGGTCGCGAGCAGCAGCGTGCCGACCGAGACCCAGTGGGCGCTGCGGGATGAGCCCGCGAGCGCTCCGGCGGGGCAGGTGGCCTACGTCTCCAACGGCGACTCCGGCACCTCGGCTCACCCCTCGTGGGCCAACACCTCCGCCGGCGGCGCTGGCGCCTACAACGCGGCGGCCCGCAACTTCGCTTACTGGGCTGCCGCGCCGCTGGGACCCGTCTCGATCGGCGGCGCCAACGGCGCGATGTGCATGTCGGCGACGGACTGCGCCAGCGGCTCGTGCGTCGACGGCGTCTGCTGCGACACCGCGTGCGGCATGGGCGCCACCGACGACTGCCAGGCCTGCACCGCTGCGCTGACCGGCGGCGCGGACGGCACCTGCGCGCCCATCCTGGCGGCCACGGAGTGCCGCGCCTCGACCGGGGCCTGCGACACCGCCGAGGTCTGCGACGGAATGGCGACCGCCTGCCCGGCCGACGTCGTCGCCACCGCGGGCACCGAGTGCCGCGCCTCCACGGACACCTGCGACAGCGCCGAGGTCTGCGACGGCACCTCGGGCACCTGCCCCGCTGACGCGTTCGCGGCCGCGGGCACCGAGTGCCGCGCCTCCACCGACCTCTGCGACAGCGCCGAGGTCTGCGACGGCGCCACGGCGGCCTGCCCGCCCGACGCGCTCGTGACCGCGGGCGTCGAGTGCCGCGCCGCGGCCGACCTCTGCGACAGCGCCGAGGTCTGCGACGGCGCCACGGCGGCCTGCCCGCCCGACGCGCTCGTGACCGCGGGCGTCGAGTGCCGCGCCGCGGCCGATCTCTGCGACAGCGCGGAGGTCTGCGACGGCGCCACGGCGGCCTGCCCGGCGGACGCGGCGGCGCCCGCGGGCACCCTCTGCCGCATGATGGCGGGCCTCTGCGACACCCCCGAGGTGTGCGACGGCGTCGCCACCGCCTGTCCGATGGACCTCGTCGTCCCGGCGGGGACCGAGTGCCGCGCCTCCACCGGGTCCTGCGATCCGGCGGAGATCTGCGACGGGGCGGCGGCGGGGTGCCCGATGGACGCGCTCGCGGCCGACGGCGCCGCGTGCGACGACGGGCTCAACTGCAACGAAGGCGAGACCTGCACCGCTGGCGCCTGCGGCGGCGGAGCGGGCACCGACTGTGACGACGGCGACGTCTGCACGGCCGACATGTGCGCGGAGCCCGACGGATGCGCCAACGAGCCCATCGCCGGCTGCTGCACCGACGCCCTCGACTGCGACGACGGCGACGAGTGCACCGCCGACGCCTGCGGCGGCGACAACACCTGCACCAACGACCCCATCCCGGGCTGCGGCGCGACCGACGGTGGCGTCGACGACGACGGCGGCGTCGATGACGACGGCGGCGTCGTGGGCGGCGACGGCGGGGTCGGCGGCGGCGACGCGGGCACCCCTCCCACGCCCTCCGACGCGGGCTGCGGCTGCTCCGTGCCCGGCACCGAAGGGCGCGCGGCGCGAGGCGGCCTCCTCGGCCTCTTCCTGCTCGGTCTCTTCCTCGCGCGGCGACGCCGCCAGCGCTGACCTCGTGGCCACTCCCCGGCGTCCTGGCCGGGGAGCGGCTGCCTTCGCTCGCTCGAAGCGCTCTTCGCGCCGAAGGGTGAACGTGGTGCGCCTACATCACGCCTCGACCGGCGTGGGCTCGTCGGTGACGACCGGCTCGTCAGGGGCGGGCGGGACCGGGGCCTCCGGGGTGGGCGCCTCGGGCTCCTCCTCGCGGCCGCCATTGGTGGCGCTGCGGCGGTGTCGGTCGAGGGGCGCCATCGCGCGCTGGAATGCGGCGACGCTCTCCTCGTCGTCGGTGTCCACCCAGCCGACCATCGCGCGGCCGTAGGCGGCGATGGCCTCCGCGAGGGCGGTGATCTGCGTGGAGACCGCGCGGCTGTCGGGCACGGCGATGGCGGTCTCACCGACCCCGAGCGCCTCGCCGAACGACGCGTGCTGTGCGCGGATGAAGGGGAGGAACGTGGGTCCGACGAGCTCGTCGATCTCCGCCTCGAGCTCCTGCTCCTCGATGCGGCGGAGGAGGTTGTCGCTCGTGGTGTAGAGCTCGGTGAACTCCCCGGTGACGAACTTGGTGCCCTGCGGAAGCAGGCGCACGCGGAGCGAGGCGGCGCGCGCCTGGTCATCGCCGCTGCTGATGCGGATGAGGCCGTCGAGGCGCATGCGCGCGCCGACGTAGCCGCCACCGAGCCGCGAGGCGATGCCGCGCAAGGCCGAGCCCGACGGCCGCAGGCGGTCTCGGGTGATCTCTTGCAGCCGCACGACCTCGCCGCGCATGAGCTCGAGCGCCTTGCGCGGGCGGGCCGCCTCGATGCCGGCCGCGGCGGTGATGAGCTGCATGCCCAGCACGGCGCCGTCGGCGGCGCTGAAGCGGGTGGGGGTGACGTAGTGAGAGAAGTCGGAGATCGACATGGCTTGGCCTCTTCCATCGGGCGCCGCCCCGGCACCCGACCCCATGTCGGCCCCCCGCGCGACGCGTTGCACCCTGCATCGGAGTGCTCGCGCGCCGGTTTCCTGGTGAATCCCGAAAAAACGCCAATGCACTGCGTTTTTCCGGCGAGGTCGCTCGAAAATTCGAGCCCTCGCGCGTTCCAGGTCGAGCAGCGCTCGAAAATCACAGAGGCGAGGCGATCGCGGGCGAAGATCTCCGGAGAATCGCGCCGCAGTGCGAAAACGAAGCTGAGAATCATCGAAAATCGCTGCGACTTCGCGTTCTCGTATCTTCGAAGCTACACAAATCGACGCGCGGCTCAGATTTTTTTCGGATTCTCGTCCCCAAACGACGGCCAGCGCAGTTTGAAATGCGGCCGAGCAGCTGGGAAGACCCGCTCCAGCTCTACGAGTCCGACGCCCGAGTGGGAACGACAGACGCCGGCGAAAACGGCGCGAAGTTGGCTCTGGCTCGAAGCGGAGGCGTGATCAGAATCGCGCAGCCCGGCGCCCGCCACCCCTCCGCCTCCCCCGGTTCGGGTCTTGCGCGTCGCCGACCCCGGTTCGGGTCTCGCGCGCACCACGTGTCGTGCTCGCACCACGTGTCTTGCTCGCACCACCAGCTGGCGGGGCCTCCGCCGGTCGTCAGGCCCGCGGCGCCGCATCGACGAGCGCCAACGCCTCGCCCTCCGGCAGGTTGGCCAGAGCGTCCCCGGGTCGGAGCGCCAGCTCCTCTCCGGCGCGCACGAACGTGTGGGGCGAGCCCACGCTCCAGACCTGCCCTCGGCCGCGCGCATGCTCGCGGAAGGCCCCGCGGATCGTGTGCTCGAACCACACGTCGACCGGCCCCGCAGCACCCTCGCGGAGGCTCGGGCCCGATTGATCGGGGCTGGGCGGACTGCTGATCACCCTCTCCAACGTCGTCAGAATGCACGTTCCGCGAAACCGCCAGGGCCGAGGCGCGCCGAAGGAGCGGGGGCCGCGTGTGGTGCGTCGCCGAGGACCGCGTGATGCGGCTCTCGCGTTGAAGGCGGCGTGCGGGCTGCGTTCCGCGGCGCGATGCACGTCCTGACGACCTCCGCTACCCTGGAGGCATGACACGCTTTGCTTTCATGCTGATCGTCCTCACCGGCCTCGCCTGCTCCTCCCCCAACGGCGACTCCGACTTCGGAGAGTGCGCCCCGGTCGACGGCCCGACCTGCCCGGCCGCCGACCAGGAGCGCCCGGCGGTGCGCGGCCTGGGGCCGCTCGCCCCCGACCGCTTCGAGGGCTCGGTCCTCTCCGTGATGGAGGGCCGTGTCCAGGTGCAGGGCCCCGAGACCGCGCACTGGCTGAACGCGCCGGGCGCCACGCGCGACGAGCTCGCCCCGTACGACGGTGTCGACGTGCTCGTCGACGTCTCGGACCCCCAGGCGCACACCGTGACCGAGCGGGACGGGGGCGTCGTGATCCTCGCGTCGGACGGGCCGACCCCGATGCCCACCGATGGGAGCTCGCCGGCGACCCCGCCCCGCCTCCTCGAGCTGGGGGGCTGGACGCTCACCGGGGTCGAGCGGCGCTGCGGCTGGGCGCACGACTACTACGCGTCCTTCTGCCCGCCGCACCTCTACGGCGTCTACGACCTGCTGCTCACCCACGAGAGCGGGGAGACCGTGCGGCTCGCCCAGGGAGAGACGCTGACGCTCGAGGGGCCGTCGGGCAGCTATCGCGCGTTCCTCCGCGAGGCGACCCAGCTCGAGGACGACTTCGGCGAGGACTGCGCCCGCTGCGCCGACCTGCCGACCTACGGCATCGAGATCGTCTACGTGCGCGTCTCGGGGTGATCGATCAGCGTCTCGACGCCTCGCCCGTGCAGGGGGACACCCTGGAGCTTTCGACGGCGTCCCGCACACCTCGCCGCGCGGCGCCCCGACCTCGCTCGTGCGCCTCCCGCCCGCGCCCCGGTGACCAGGCCGTGCCGTAGGCGAGTCTTCAGCTTCAACGGGAAGGGGGCGGTTCAGGTCTTGCCGCCTCGATCGACCTCCGCCTCGATCCACCGCGCGAAGGCCTCGACCTTGGGAGAGCGCTCGTCCGGCAAGACGAGGCGATAGGCGCCGCCCTCGAGGCGGACATCGGGGTGCGAGGGGACGAGCCACCCTCGCGCGACCGCGTCGCCCACCAGGACCTCGCTGACGAGCGCGAGTCCTCGCGCGGCGAGCGCCGCCTGCACGACGTGGTGCTCGTCTGCGAACGAGATGAGCGGGCCTCGCCCTGGGACACCCGCGAGGTCGAGCCACGCGTCCCAGCTCGGAATCTCCGGCGTCGCCTCCCGGAAGCGCGCCTCCAGTCGCGGCACCTCGGCGCCCTCGGCGGCGCGCTGGACGACCTCGGGCGTCCCGTACACCCCGATCCGCTCGGTCAGCAGCGCTTGCTCTCCCGAGCACGCGCCATAGCGGATCGCGAGATCGATCCGACCCTCGCGGGTGAGGGAGACGGCGCGCGTCGTCGCGTGGATGTCGACGTCGATGTCCGGGTGAGCCTCGCGAAAGCTCACCAGCCGCGGCGCGAGCCACAGGGCGCCGAAGGCCGGCGTGACGCTGACGGTGAGGACTCGGGCGTAGGCGTCCAGCGCCTCGGCGGCGTCGAGGAGGCCCGCGAGCGCCTCGTGAGCCGCCTCGAACAGCTCGCGCCCCGACCGGGTGAGCGCGACCCCGCGTGTCCCGCGTTCGAAGAGCGCGACGCCGAAGTGCTCCTCCAGCGCTCTCACCTGCCGCGAGACGGCTGGCGCCGTCACGGACAGCTCTTGGGCCGCGGACTTGAAGGAGCCGTGCCGCGCGGCGGCCTCGAAGGTCCGGAGGGCCGTGAGGGAGGGCAGACGGGAGAACATGAGGGAACCCGTGGGTGAGGATTTGTGCGGTCGTCACCTCCCGCCGCGCGCTTCAGAGATCGCGTCGAGGAGGAGTCATGCAGAGGACACGGAAGATCTTACGCGTCGACGCCAGCGTGCGCGTCGACAACTCGCTCTCGAGAGGGCTGGGTGATCGGTTCCTGTCGGCCTGGCGGAGGGCGCGACCCCACGACGTCTTGACCCTGCGCGACGTCGGGACGCAGCCGCCCGAGGCCATCTCGAGCGCCTGGGTGACGGCGGCCTTCACTCCCGAATCCGAGCGCACGCCGGGGCAGCGCCGCCTGCTCGAACCCTCGGATCGCATGATCGGGGAGCTGAGGGAGGCCGACGTGCTCGTCATCTGCACGCCCATGTACAACTACGGCATGCCCTCCGCGCTCAAGGCGTGGGTCGATCAGATCATTCGCATCGGCGAGACGTTCACCTTCGATCGCGCCCGTGGGGACTTCCCCCTGCGGCCCATTCTCGGGGGCAAGACGCTCGCGATCTTCACCGCGTCCGGCGAGTTCGGTTTCGAGCCGGGCGGCGTTCGAGCCGGGATGAACCACCTCACGCCGCACCTCGAGACGCTGTCGGGATACCTCGGCGCCGACGCGGTGCATCACGTCGGCATCGAGTACCAGGAGTTCGACGACGATCGGCACCGACTCTCGGTGTCACGCGCCCACGCGTCGGCGCAGGCGTTGGGCGAGCGGCTCTCCGCCCAGCCTACCGACCTGGTCGCCGCAGGCTGAGGGCGCACCGCGCTCGAGGCCGCATCGCTCGGGGACGCTGCGGGCGCGTCGCTACACATCGGGGCGCAATAAGTATTGTCTCTGGCCCCGGCTCCTTGCCGCCCCGTCCGTGCCTCAGCGAACGACGACCGGCGCCCAGATGGCGGAGTGGCCCTCCGCGTCGGGCTGTCCGTCCGCGACGAAGTAGTACGCGGCGAGGCTCTGCCGCGTGACGCCATCCGGGCAGGTCAGCGGCGTGGGGTGACCGTGCCAGTGGTCGTCGCCGTGCTCGAAGACGACGAGCCTCCCCGGGGCTGGCGCGATCTTCGCCTCGCAGCGCTCGAGCGAGGCGTCCCACAGCTCGAGGTGCCCGCCCCACGTGTCGTCCCACGTCTCCACGAGGAACAGGACGATGCTCAACCGGCGAGCCAGCCCGCGGGCGCGGTCGCGATCGAAGTCGGCGTGCAGCGCGAGGTGCCCGCCCGGGACCGTGAGGTGGAGCCCGGCGCCCGTGAAGAAGGGGTCCGGGATCAGGCCCCGGATCCCGGTGAGGCGCTCCAGCATCTGCAGGAACACCATGCCGTTGACCTCGTTGAGGAGATGCCGAACGCGCGGATCCACGCCTCGAAAGGCGCGGCGCTGGAGCTGGCCGAAGCGCCCCGACTGCTCCTCGTAGTCGCGGCGGCGGAAGTCGGGGTGGTCGGCGCCGGGGAACGCGCGCGCCGCCTCCGTGACGACCTCTGGTGGCAAGAGGCCGTCGATCACGGCGTGCGGGAACGGCCGGGCGCGCGCCCAGCGCTCACGCGCCGCCGACGCTGCGGCCAGGAGCGGCGCTCGCTCGAAGAAGTGCGGCGAGCGATCCATCGCCGAGGATCTACCGCCGCCGTCCCCGCGCGTCGAACGCCCCCGCCTCCTCGATCGCGACCCGCCGAGGACCAGGCGAGGGTGTTGCTGCGGCCGGCGCTGGTTCTCTATCCTCGGACCGGTGAACGGGCGCCGGGGGTGGGTGGGTCGCGCGGGAACCCGTCCGCTACACGCGGTCGGTTGGGGGCTGCTGTGGATCGTCTGCGTGGGCTGCGAGGACGGCGCGCGAATGCCCGACGCGGTCTTCGTCGAGGAGCCGGCGGGGGAGTCGTGGGCGTCGGTCGAGGCGCGCGCGGCGCTCGATGACCGCGGCGAGGTCGTGCGCTCGTCGAGCTTCGGCTTCGCGCGCGGGCCGGTGTGGCTGCGCGTCGCGCTGCCCCCGACCCGCGTGCCCGGCGTGCTCGAGGTCGCCTATCCCACGCTCGATCGCGTCGACGTGTGGGTCGGCGGCGATCACTGGCGGGTGGGCGATCGGCAGCCGTTCGCCGAGCGCCCCATCGCCCACCCGACCTACGCGTTCCCCGTCGCGCCCGGCGAGCGGGTCGCGCTCGTCCGCGCGCAGTCCGCCGGCGCGCTCGCGGTCCCGATCCGCCACTGGACCCGCGCGGCCTTCGAGCGGCACGCGGCCACGATGCCGCTCGGGCTCGGCTTCTTCTACGGGTTCCTCCTCGCGCTCGCGCTCTACAACGCCTTCCTCGCCGTCTCGCTCCGCTCCCGGGCCTACGCGTACTACGCGATCTGGCTCGGCGCGCTGGTGCTGTCGCAGGCGGGCTTCGCCGGCCACACGGGGATGTGGCTCTGGCCCGCCTGGCCGTGGGCGATCAACGCGCTGCCCACCGTCTTCCTCTGCATCTCGGCCGGCTCCGGGAACCTCTTCCTGCTGGCGATGCTCGATCTCCACCGCGCGGCCCCGCGCTCGGCGAAGGTCATCCACGGGCTCGCGCTCGCCTTCTACGCCGCCGGGCTCGGTCTCTTGGTCGCCTACGACGTCGTCGTCCCGGTCGTGCTCGCCCTCGGCATCGCCGACATCGCGACGCTCGCCGTGGTGCTCGTCGCCGCGGTGCGCCGGCGGCAGCGGGCCGCGTACTTCCTGGCCTTCGGCGCGCTGTGCTTCTTGCCGTGGTACGGCGTCTTCGCGCTCGCCACCCAGGGGCTGATCCCGATGGGGTTCTGGGTCCGCCACGGGCTCAAGGTGGGCACCTGCCTCGAGGCGCTGATCCTGGCGTTCGCGCTGGCCGACAGGGTGCGAATCCTCGAGCGAGCCAAGCTGGCCGCGCAGCGAGCCCTGTCACGCGGGCTGCTCGTCGCCCAGGACGACGAGCGGCGTCGCGTCGCCTGTGAGCTCCACGACGGAGTCGGCCAGTCGCTCACCGCGCTGTCGGCGGTCCTCGACGGCGAGCCGGGCGAGCGGGCGCGCGAGTGCGTGGAGGAGGTGCGACGCGTGGCCCACGAGCTCCACCCCGACCGCCTGGACCGCCTCGGGCTGCGCGCCGCGTGCGAGCGGGTGGTCGAGGAGACGCTCGACCGCGCCGGGCTGGAGTACGAGCACGAGCTCTCGAACATCGACGACCGGGTCGCCCCGCCGGTCGCGCTCCACGTCTACCGCGTCCTCCAGGAGGCGCTCACGAACGTGGTGCGCCACGCGGAGGCGTCGTGGGCCCGGGTGACGCTGGGCCGCGAGGATCGGTGGGTGGTGCTCCGGGTCGAGGACGACGGCCGCGGCCTGGGCGATGGCCCGCGCGGGCTCGGGCTCTCGTCGATGGAGGCGCGCGCGCGTGCTTCGGAGGGGCGGATCGTCATCGGCGCCGGCGCCGCGGGTGGCACGGTCGTGGCGCTCTTCGTCCCGACGTGGGAGGCGGCGTGACGCGGATCTTGATCGCCGACGACCACCCGATCGTGCGGGACGGGCTCCGCGCGATCCTCGAGGCGGAGCGGGACCTCGAGGTCGTCCACGAGCTCGGAGACGGCGGCGCGGTGCTCGATCACGCGGCGGACGTCGACGTGGCCATCCTGGACATCTCGCTGCCCGGGCCGAGCGGGCTCGAGCTGCTGAGGCGCTGGCCGGAGGGCGGGCCGCCGGTGGTCGTGCTGACGATGCACGCGGAGTACGCGGCGACCGCGTTCGAGCGCGGCGCGTCGGGCTACCTCCTAAAGGAGGACGCGGGCCGCGAGGTCGTCGACTGCGTGCGGGCGGTGCTCTCGGGCCGCCGCTACCGGAGCCGGCGGCTGCCCGAGCCGAAGCGGCCGCTCGTGGCGTGGCTGACGGACGCCGAGCGCGCGGTGCTCCGCCGGGTCGCGGCGCACCAGACCAGCCGGGAGATCGCGGCGAGCCTCGGCGTCAGCCTGCGTACGGTCCAGAACCACCGCGCGAACGCGGCCTCCAAGCTCGGGTTGCGCGGGCCGGGAGCGCTCCTGGAGTTCGCGCTCGCCCACGTCCACGAGCTGTGACTCGGTTCAGGGGCATGGGCCGGGCATCGGGCTGCCGCCCTCGAACATGCACTCCGACGCGAACGAGTCGCCGGGCCACGCGTCGGGGTTGCTGTTGTCGAAGCACCCGAAGGTGCCGTTGCAGTGGAGGACGTCGCCCGCGCCCTCGCCGGGGATGTCGGCGTGCTCGATCGGGTCGATGTCGAGCGTCACGAGCCCGCCCTCCGGCACCTCGACGCCGTCGACGAGGGTGCGCGCCAGCCCGGGGCCCGTCACGGACACCTGCAGCGTGCCGGCGGGGACGTCGAGCACGGACTCGGAGTCGGCGGTCGTGGCCCCGATGCGGCACTCTTCGGAGTCCGGGGCCACCCGGCACGCGTCGGTGGCGACCAGCGTGCTGACGTCGTTCACCGCGTCGCGGGTGGAGATCAGGAGCTGACCCCCGGGGATGCCGCTCACGACGCGGTCGACCGGGTTCGGGATGACCTTGGTGAGGAGCGTCTCGGCCGCCTGCGTCCCGGTCTCGGCCATCGTGCGCTGCTCGTCGGCGTAGGCGTCGAAGTCCTCGGCCTCGAGCGCCGCGTCGCGCCGCGTGCGCGCCTCGTTCATGCGGTCGTTCAGCGCGCGCATCGTGACCGCGAGGGCCGCGGCGCCGAGCACGTAGAGGACCGCGCCGGCCAGCGCCTCGCGGCGGACGCCGGGCGCGTCGCCGTAGTGGGCGTGCTGCAGCAGCGTCTCGGCGTCCTCGAGCGCGTCGAGGGCCTCCTCGAGCTCGGTGAGCCGCAGCGTCTGCGCGTCGAGGGCCGCGTCCACCATCGCGTCCGGGGAGCCGTCCTCGAGCCGCGCCGCCAGGGTCGCGGTCGCCTCGCCGACCCCGTCGAGCGCCACCGCGGAGTCCTCGGCTGCAGCCTCGTAGTCGGCGAGCGCCTGCCGTTCGTCATCGTTCACGGTGACCCCGCCGCCGCAGCTCGCGACGAGGAGCGTGAGCGCCAAGATCGACCACCCGGGGCCAGAGCGCGTCTCGAAACCCCTCCCGTCGTCCGGCCGGCGGGATGGGCCCCATCCGCGGCCGGTCGCTTCATTGGAATGCTCCGGCATTTCCTCGTCGCGCCCGACCACGGCTGGGACCCGTCGCGCTCGGCCATGCTCGGTCCGGGGTTCGAGATGCGCTCTGGACTCGTTCATGCCCCGAGGCTACCGGCGCGTTCTCGGCTCGAAAGAGTACAAGTACTCATTCCGAACCGCCGGAGCTGAACGCTCCGCGTCTGCTGGAGGCTGAGTCGTAGATGAAAGGTGCCATCTCGCCGGTCGTCGCCGGGCTCGATCGCCGCTGGCGTCGTGTAGGAAGGTCGACGGGACCGTGGCGTACTGAGGCGACATGGACGTCGACCGGCAAAGAGTGCTCTCGGAATTCATCGCCGCCGAGATGGCGAAGACCCCGAAGACGCTGCGTATCTTCGCCGTGCTCGGCCTTCTGCTCTGCGGTGGTGGCCTCGCGCTGCTCGCGGCGGTGTTCTTCGACGGCGCCGCGACGCTCGACGACGTCGGCCCTCCGCTGGTGCTCTTCGGCATCTTCACCGCCGTCTCGCTCCTCGGGGCGGTCTGGACCACGGCGCGGCTTCGCTCGCTCCCGGATCACCCACTGGTGGTCGCGCTTCGCTCCCGGCCCGAGGACATCGTCCGCCTGATCCCGACGGTCATCGTCGGCCGTGGAGGACGGACCCCGGCGCTCACGTTCGAGCTGCGCTCGGGCAAGAGCCAGCTGGTGATCATGGGGGAGAGGACGCGGGCCGAGCTCATGGCCTGGCTCTCCCGCGAGGGCGCGCATGTCGGCTGACCTCACCCCGTTCGTGGAGTTGGTACGCAAGGCCAAGCGACGCCTGCTCTTCGGGGCGCTCGTGCCGCTCGTCCTCGCGGCGCTGGCGTTCCTGCTCCCCTCGCCGACGGAGACTGTCGGCTACGTGGTGCTCTACTCCTTGGTCGGGTTCTGCGTCTTGCTGGCGGGCCTGCTGGTGTGGGAGGGCCTGAGGAGCCCCGATTCGCACCCGGCGCTGGTCGCGCTGCGCTCGCCCGGTGAGGTCACCTGGCTCTTCCTCGAGCAGAGCCGCGACGCGCACACGCAGAAGACCGGCAAGCCGACGCTCCGGGTCGGGCTCCGGGACGGATCTCGGCTCCCGCTCGAGCTGATCCCCGGGAGAGAGGCCGAGATGGTCGAGCGCGCCCGCGCCGCGGCCCCTCGAGCGACGTACGGCTGGACGCCCGACCTCGAGCTCGCGTACCTGACCGAGCCGGCCTCGCTCCTTCGCTCCTGACTCGGCGGGCACCAGGGACGCGAGGCGTGTCGACACCTTCGGGTGTCTCGGCCGCGCTCTCGGCCGGGCGCTCGGTTCCTCGTTCCCCGGCGCGCGCGTTGGCGTGACCTCAGAGCTGGGCGGGCGTGAGCTCGAACGCCGCCGCGTCCCAGCGCATGGGGCGACGCACGACGTGCTCGGGACGGAGCGGCTCGTCGCCCTGGTCCCCCTGCCGGCGTAGGTGCCCGGCGCGACCTCGACCGACACCACCGTCGCCGCGTCCGGCGCGCCGTCGACCTCGAGAGAGCTCCAGCGCAGCGCTCCTCGTGCTTGGAGGCGCCTCGGCTCGGGGGAGCTCGACAGGACGTGTCCGCGAGCGGAGTCGACCCACCCGTGGCGATTCGAGACGCCCCGTGCCGTCTGCCCCTCGCGGCCGCGCCCTTGGCGCGGGCGTTGCTCGAGATCTCGGTGACGCCGTACGGAAAGGAGACCCGTGTGACCCGAACCATTTCGAGTGAGCCGACCGGAGGCGACCGATGAGCGCGCTCTCCGACGAGAGCTGGGGGCCCTATGCGGTCGGGGCGGGGATCGGCCTGCTCGAGATCGTCTCCATGGCCACGCTGAAGCGGCCGCTGGGGGTGTCCTCGGCCTTCGAGAAGCTCGCCGCGGGCGCGACCGAGGTCGTGAGCCCGGAGACGGCGAAGCGCTACCGGGAGGCCGGAGGCGACGAGGCGGAGCTGGGGTGGGAGACCGCCCTGGTGGGCGGCGTCCTCCTCGGCAGTCTCGCCAGCGCCGTGCTGTCTGGCGCGCGCGAGCAGCCGCCCGTATGGTCCCCGCGGAGGTCCACCTCGAGCGGCCTCGGCCGCGCGGCCTCCGCGGTGCTGGGCGGGGCGTCGATGATGTTCGGCGCCCGCATGGCGAAGGGGTGCACCAGCGGCCACGGGATCAGCGGCACGATGCAGCTCGCGGCGTCGAGCTGGGCCTTCACCGCCGTGATGTTCGCCTCGGGGGCGGCCACCGCGCTCTCGCTGTTCGGGAGGAAGAAATGAAGATCGCGTCTCCGATGAAGCTCGCGTCGGGCCTCGGCACGGGGCTGGCGTTCGGCTTCCTGCTTCAGAAAGGTCGGGCGGCGAAGCGGGTCGAGATCGTCGACGCGCTTCGGTTCGACCAGTGGAGGGTCGCCAAGATCATGGGGACGGCCAGCGTGGTCGGCGGGCTCGGCACCTACGCGCTCGGCCGAGCCGGGAGGATCGAGCCGAAGATCAAGCCGCTCGCGCTCGGCGTCGTGACGGGCGGCGCGCTGTTCGGGGCCGGCCTCGCGGCGCTCGGCTACTGCCCCGGGACCACGGTCACCGCGGCCGGGGAGGGTCAGCGAGACGCCATGCTCGGGATCGCCGGGATGATGGTCGGCGCGCTCGCGTACGTCGCGCTGCTGCCTCGCCTGAAGCCCTTCCTCGAGCGAGGCGACATGGGTGAGGTCACCGTCCCGGAGCTCGCGCGCGCCGGCGTGCGCGCAGCAGAGGACGCGGTCCGTCGACAGCGAGGCTGACTCCCGAGCTTCAGTGCTCTCGGGGCTTCAGCCCGCGCGTGCTCGGGCCCTCGAGGATCTCCCCCTGCGCGTCGTAGCGGGCGCCGTGGCAGGGGCAGTCCCACGAGCCCTCGACCCCGTTCCAGCTCACGACGCACCCCAGGTGAGGGCACACCGCCTCGCGCTGGTGGAGGGCGCCCGAGGCGTCTCGGTGCACCGCGACGAGCTTGCGCCCGAGCCGCAGCACCGCGCCATCGCCGGGGCCGACCGACTCGGGGTCGCCTTGCCGGAGGGCGCCGAGCCGGTCGGCGACGAAGCGCTTGGCGACGTCCGCGTTCTCCTTCAGGAAGTCCTTCGTCCCCGCCGTGTCGACGCGCCGCGCGTCGAGGAGCCGCGCGTAGGGGTGCTCCTGACCGGTCAAGCGCGCCGCCAGGACCTGCGCGGCGAACGTCCCCCACACCAGGCCGTCGCCGCTGAAGCCGGTCGCGACCCACACGTCGCGCCCGAGCAGGCTCTCGCCGATGAAGGGGAGGCCGTCGATCGGCTCGTAGACCTGAGACGACCAGCGGTGGACGATCTCGCCGACGTCGAAGCGGGCTCGGACCCACCGCTCGAGCCGCGCCTCGGCCTCGGCCGGGTCGTCGTGGCCGGTCTTGTGGTCCGCGCCGCCCGCGATGACGAGGCCGTCGTGCGAGCGGATGTAGTGGTAGGGCGCCTCCGTGTCCCAGTAGAGGGCGGGAGGCGGCGCGCCGGAGGCGAGGCGGAAGGCGAGCACGTACGAGCGATGCGGCGCGACCTCGGTCTGGAGCGGATCGACGCCGACCGGGGTGTGGGTCGCGAGCACGACGCGGTCGGCGCGCACCTCCGCGCCGCTCGCGAGCTCGATGTGCTCCTTGCCGCGCACGCGGGTGACGGCCGCGTGATCGTAGAGGCGCGCGCCGGCCTCGCGTGCGGCCGCCGCGAGCGCCTCGAGCCAGACCCCGGGAGAGAGCTTGGCCTGCCCCGGCAGACGCATCGCCGCCTCCACCTCGAAGGGGAGGTCGGGGGGCGCGTCCTCCGTGACCGGGAGGCCGAGCCGACGGGCCGCCGCGAGCTCACCGCGCAGCGCCTCCACGTCGCCCTCCGGCTCCGCGAATAGATAGCCGTCCACGCGCTCGAACGCCTGCGGTGCGAGGGCCGCCGCGCGCCGCTCCAGCTCATCCACCGTGCGCGCCATGGCGTCGACGACCGAGGCCGCGCGCTCCTCCCCGTGCGCGTCGATCGCGCGCGCGAGGCCGAGGTCCGGGAGCGTGGTGAGGTGCCCCGTGCTCTTGCCGGTGACGCCCGCTCCGAGCCGGTCCCGCTCGAAGAGGGCGACGTCGACCCCGGCCTCGGCGAGCAGCAATGTCAACGTGAGGCCGGTGATCCCCCCACCGACGACGGCGACGTCGGCGTCGACGCGATCGGGTGGACCGCCGAGGCGGGCGCGCGGGGACCTCCACGGAGGACGGCGGTCGGTCATGGGGGAGCCGCTAGCCCCACCGTGGTCCGCCTCAACGGCCCGCTGGGGCTGAGCTTCGCGGAGGAAGCAGGTCCCCAGGAGGGGGATCCGGACCGTCCGAAAGCTGGTACTCTGGCGAGCCGTGGGGGTCCAATACCTATATGGAGACTCGCAGCCGTTCCCCGACGGCTACGACTTTCTCACCGAGCTGCGGCTCTTCGTCGAGGCGGCGAGCCAGGCGCTCTCGCTCTCCGAGGAGGCCGACTCGCTCGAGCAGAGCCTGGGCGAGCGGGCGCAGCTGCACCTGCACGCGGTCGACGCGCTGCAGACCTTCTTCGACCAGGTGACCGAGCTGGTCGCCGATCGCGCGGCGCGCTCGGGGGCGCCGCAGACGGTCGGGCCCTGGGCGCGGAAGCTGCTCGAGCACGTCGAGGCGGTCTCGGTGCAGGCCAAGGCGAGCCACGCGAAAGACCTCGACCACGATCAGGTCGACGTCACGAGCCACATCCGAGAGCGCCGCGCGCAGCTCCGCAAGGTGCTCGGCGACTACCTGCTGAAGGATCCGCTCCCGGTCGAGCACTGGGCGATGTCCCTCAACCTCCTCGGCGACGTGCCGAGCGGGCAGTGCGTGCTCGCGCACCCAGGCGCCCTCACCACGAGCTTCGGCATCGACGTGGCGGGTGACGGCACGTGGGGGCAGCCGCGCAAGATCGGTGAGCTCTCCGAGGGGCTCGCGCTCCAGGTCGGATGGAAGAAAGCGTTCTTGCGCAGCTCGCTGCACCCCGACGTCGCCGCGCTCGACGACCAGTACGTCGCAGCGCTCGAGCTCGGCCCGGACTCGATGGAGCTCCGCCTGCGCCGCAAGCCCGACTCCCCGCGCGACGGCTTCGTGCTCACCATCGATCCGGACGAGCAGGGCGTGCAGGTGCCGAAGATCACGCGCATCGACGAGAAGCGCGGCGAGAGCGACGCGCCGTTCACGTCGCAGGCGGAGGA
Source organism: Sandaracinaceae bacterium (assembly GCA_040218145.1). GTDB lineage: Bacteria > Myxococcota_A > Polyangia > Polyangiales > Sandaracinaceae > JAVJQK01. Next base: position 26,503 of record JAVJQK010000052.1, read on the forward strand.
CCGCGCGCGCATCCAGGAGCTCTTCGCCACCCTGCGCGGGAGCGCCAGGCCGCTGCTCTCTCGCAAGCGCCGCCTCGTCTACGCGCAGCTCGACGGTCACGACGTCTTCGAGCGCGGGCTCGTCCGCGCGCTGTTCGAGCGGGTCGCCGCGCGCCTCGAGCCCATCGCGGCGCAGGTCTCGCACCACTCGCCCAACCCGCAAGAGCTCTCGCTCAAGCTCGAGCGCGAGGACGGTCGCCGCGAGGAGCTCTATCTGCGCAAGCAGGAGCTGGTCGACATGGTCCAGCCGCTCTCGGAGGAGGCGACCGCGCTCTTCCGGCACCTCGCCTTCCTGCCCGCGCCGCCCGCCACCCCGAGCGCCCCGCCGCCGCCCAAACGAAGGCTGTGAGGCCCGGGCTGGCTCAGTCGCCGCTCGACGCGTCGACGGGATCGGGAGCGGCGTCGCCCGGGTAGTCGAAGGCGCCACGGTAGAGGTCGTCGACCGCGAACGAGGCGCCGCCAGCGAGCTCGATCCGCTCGCCTTCGCCGAGCGCGGCGTAGCGCCAGCCTCCCTCGGTGCGCTGGTAGTGCTCGACGCGCGCCTCGCGCTGAGACACGAGGAGGTAGTCGCGCAGGGAGCCGAGGCGCTGGTAAGCCTGCCACTTCTCACCGCGGTCGTAGGCCTCGGTGCTGGACGACAGGACCTCGACCACGACGCTCGGGTTGGTCAAGACGTCGCTCGCGCCCGTCTCGTGCTCGAAGGGACCGCAGACGACGACCGCGTCGGCGTAGACGTAGCGCTTCCGGCTCGTGGTGGAAATCTGCTGGTCCGAGGACAGCACGCCGCAGGGCCCGCCGCGATGGGCGGTCCGGAGCTCGGCTGCGCACGCGCTCGCGAGGAAGTTGTGTCGCGGGCTGCCGCCCGCCATCGCGAAGACCTCGCCGAGGTGGAACTCGTGCTTCTCGGGCTGCTCGCGCTCCCACGCGAGGTACTCGGCCGCGGTCATGCGGAGCGGGGTCGCCGGCTCGGACATGCATCCAGCATAACGCGTCAGTCGCCGACGATCGCGTCGAGGCCTTCGAGCGCGAGGTCGAAGTTGGCCTCGACCTCTTCGGTGCCCATCGCGAGTTTCAGGTAGCGGGCGAGGGGGTTGTCGATGTGGCCGGTCTCGCGCCAGGAGACGCGCGTGGCCTGGCTGCCCTCGGCGACGAGGGTGAAGGTGCGCTCGACCTCCATGATCTGGAAGTCGATCTTCCAGACCGCGCGGCCGGGCGGCTCGCTCTCGAGCAGCGTCCACTCCTCGGTGACGGAGCCGTCCATCTCGAAGCGCACCCGCGCGCCGGGCGCGTCGTTCGGGCCGTCCACCGCGATGACGCGCATGCCCTCGGCCTCCGGCATGGTCGCGCCGAAGTGCTCCCACCACGTGACGACGCCGTCGCGGGTGGCCAGGTGCGGGAAGACGCGCTCGGGCGGGGCGTCGAGGCGCGCCTCGGTGCCGACCTCGACGTCACCGTCGATCAGGTAGCCGCCCAGGACGGCGCCGATCGCCAGCAGCACCGCGAGCCCCGCCCCGATGAGGACGAGCCGCAGGCAGCCGCCACCCTTCGCCTTCTCCGGGGCTTCTCCAGCGGCGGCCAGCATGACCGAGAGGAGGGGCTACTCGGGCTCGACGACTTCGAGGACGACGCGCGCGTCCTTGTCGAGCTGGATCTGGCAGCAGAGGCGCACGTCGTCGCCGTCGCCGAAGACCTCGAGGACGTCGAGCTCGTCGTCCTCCGCCTTGCTGAGCGCGTCGGCGCCCTCGCGCACGAAGCAGCGACATGTGCCGCAGCTCGCGGAGCGACAGGAGAAGGGGACCTCCGCCTCGGGGTGATCGTCACAGACGTCCACCAGCGCGGTTCCCACCGCGACGTCTACCTCGAATCCGGAAGGCTCGAAACGCACTCTAGCCATTGCGGCGGGAATCTGGACGCAGCACCGCGCTGCGTCAAACGCTTTGTGGCCCGTGATGTCGCTCACGCCGAAAACGCGGGCACAAACGCCATGTGTGACTTTGTACGGACGTCGGCTTGGCCGGTCAGGGGCCGGCGTGTAACATCCGCCGACCATTTCTGGGGGTCGTTTGTGATCCCCCCATCAAAACGCAGTCTTTTCGAGGTACTTCGCCCCGATGAACGCCACCACGGACCTCCTCCGCGGAGAGCTCGAGCGCCTGTTCGATCTCGACGAGCTTAAGAAGTTGAGCGACGAGCTGCTCGGGATCGATCCCGAGCAGGTCGGCGGCACGGAGGGCAAAGGCGCCTTCGCCCGCGCGCTGATCGAGCGCTGCCAAGCCGACGACGCGCTCCTCGCCCTCGCCGACGCCGTGCTCGTCAGCAAGACGGGCGTCAACGAGAAGGTCGGCGCGATCTACGACGCCCACACGGGCGAAGAGCTCGCGGCCGGGACGGAGGTCGCCGGCTTCCGCGTGCTCAAGAAGCTGGGGGAGGGCGGCGTCGGCGTCGTCTACCTCGCGGAGCAGAAGGAGCCCAAGCGCCGCGTGGCGCTCAAGGTCGTCCGCCCGGTGCACGCCCGCGATCGCGTGGCGACCCGCCGCTGGCAGACCGTGGCGCGCATCCACCGCGGGCTGACGCACGACAACCTCGCGGCGGTGATCGACGTGGGCGCGCTCGACGACGGGCGCCCCTGGATCGCGACCGAGCTGGTCGAGGGGCAGCAGCTCGCGAGCCGCATCGGCCGCACCGGCCCCATGCACTACAACGAGGCGCGCCCGGTGATCCGCGGCGTGCTCGAGGCGCTCGAGCTGCTGCACGGCAAGGGCCTCGCCCACGGCGACGTGAAGGCCGAGAACGTCTTCATGATCCGGCCCAGCGCCGACGACAAGATGAAGAACGAGCCCACCGGCGTGCTCGTCGACGCGGGCATCGATCGGCTCTTCGGGCGCGGCACGGTCAGCGCGTCACAGGCGGGCCTGCACCCGGTGTTCGGCACGGCCAAGAGCATCGCGCCGGAGCTGGCGCGCGGCGGGCGCGCGGACGCGGCGAGCGATCTCTACGCCGTCGCCTGCCTGCTCTACGAGACGCTCACGGGCCGGCCGCCGTTCACGGGCGACACGGCGATCGACGTGGTCGCGCAGCACCTCACCACCGAGCCGGCCGCCCCGAGCGAGCACGCGCCGCGCGGCTGGGTCTCGAAGGAGCTCGACACGATCTTGATCCGCGCGCTGTCGAAGGATCCGTCCAAGCGCTACGCGGACGCCAGCGCCCTGCGCGAGGCGCTCGAGTCGATCGGCCGCGCGTCGATCCCGCCCGAGGCGCGCAAGAAGGAGGACCTCGACGAGAAGGCCTTCGACAAGGCAGCCAAGGCGCTGAAGGAGAAGCCCGCCGACGAGGAGCGCGCCGTCGCGCTCGAGCGCGTGGTCGAGCCGGCCAGGGCGTGGGGCAAGGCGGTCGAGGCCATGAAGGCCGCGGTCGAGAAGGCCGACAAGGACGGCGTGAAGGTCGCGCTCCTCTTCCGCATCGCGCGCATCCAGGAGGCCGACCTCCAGGATCACGAGGGCGCCGAGGAGAGCTACCGCAAGATCCTCGAGCTGGACGAGAACGAGGAGATCGCGCGCGCCGCGATCGAGGAGCTCAAGCGCAAGACGGGCGACGCCGAGGGCCTCGTGGAGCTCCTGCTCGAGAAGGTCGACGGCGAGGAGTCCGCGGACGAGCGGGCCGCCATCCTGCGCGAGATCGCCGAGGCCTACGAGAAGCAGCTGAACGACCCCGACAACGCCTTCGTGGCGTGGGTGCAGGCGCTGGCCGAGGACCCGCGGGACGAGCGCTCGCAGGGCGAGGTCGAGCGCCTCGCGGGAGACAGCACCGACAACTGGAACGAGGCCATCGGCGCGCTCAACGAGACGCTCGAGGCGCTCGAGGACCCGGCCGAGAAGGCGCCGCTCTACGTCCTGCTCGGGCGCTGGTACGCGGACAAGCTCAACCGGCCCGACTTCGCGGTGCCCTGCTACGGCCAGGCGCTGTCGATCGACCCGACGAACGACGCGGCGATGGAGGGCACCATCGCGCTCTACCGCCGCGCGCAGAGCTGGCAGGAGCTCGCCACGATGCTGCTCAGCCGCGCGGAGGCCTCGCAGAACCCGGCGAAGGCGCGCGACTGGAAGGCCGAGGCGGCCGAGATCATCGCGGGCAAGCTCAGCGACGCGGACCGCGCGACGGCGCTCTTCGAGCAGATCCTCAAGGACGACCCGGCGCACCCGAAGGCGACCGCGGCGCTCGAGTCGATCTACGCCCAGAAGAAGAACTGGAAGGGGCTCGTCGCGCTCCTCGAGGACAAGGCCAAGAGCCTGCGCGGCGCCGAGCGCGTGGACACGCTGGCCGCCATCGCGGAGATCCACGAGGACCGGCTCGACGACCTCGACCAGGCGGCGGCGCACTACGAGGCCGCGCTCAAGCACGACGAGCACAACGTCGGCGCGCTCAAGGGCCTCGAGCGCATCTACGCGCGCAAGGAGAAGTTCCCCGAGCTGCTCGCCAACCTCGAGAAGCAGCTCGAGATCGCCGCGACGCCGCGCCAGAAGATCGCGCTGCTCGAGCGGATGGGCGACATCCAGCTCGAGGAGTTCGTCGACCACGAGAAGGCAGAGCACCTCTACGCGCAGGTGGTCGAGATCGAGCCGGGCCACGAGAACGCCAACCAGGCGCTCGCCCGCATCTACCGCAAGCTCCAGCGCTTCGACGACCTCGCGGCGACGCTCGAGCGCCACGCCCTCGGCTCCGAGGACGACGCGCGCAAGATCGAGCTGCTCCTGTCGGCGGCCAAGGTGCTGATGGTCGACGTCGGCGCGCCCGAGCGCGCGCTGCACGTGGTCGAGCGCGTCACCTCGGTGGAGCCCAACCACACCGAGGCGCTCGAGATGATGAGCCGGCTGCAGGCGCAGACCGGTGACGCGTCCAAGGCCCTCGCCTCGACCGAGCAGCTCGCGGACGCGGAGAAGGACCCGGCGAAGAAGGCCGAGCTCTACGTGCGCGCGGGCCGCATCCTCGAGGACAACGGCGACAAGGACGGGGCGATCGAGCGCTACAAGCTCGCCCTCGACGCGGACAAGCAGAACACGCGCGCGGCGGCGGCGCTGCGGGCCATCTACGAGGGCCGCGGCGACGCGCACGGGGCGGCGGAGCTGCTCCAGCGCGAGATCGAGGTCACCGACGGCAACAGCGCGAAGGCCAAGCTCTACGCGGAGCTCGGCGCGCTCTACCGCGACCGGCTCGAGCTGCCGAGCAAGGCGACGAAGGCGTTCGAGAAGGCGCTCGAGCTCGACGGCACCTGCACCCCGGCCGCGCGCGGCCTCGGCGACATGGCGTTCGAGGCGGAGGACTGGGAGGGCACGGTCGAGCGCTACGAGCCGCTGCTCGCGCGCACGAGCGAGATGCCCGCCGACGTGGCCCGCGACGTCAGCGTCCGGCTCGGCGACGCCTTCCGGAAGCTCGAGCAGTACGACAAGGCGCAGCGCGCCTACCTCAACGCCAAGGCGTTCGCGTCCGACGACCGCGAGGTCCTCGAGCGCGTGGCCGAGGTCACCTTCGACATGGGCGCGCCCGACGAGGCGGCCGAGCTCTACCGCGACCTCGTCGAGCAGTTCGGCAAGGACCTCGTCGGCGGCGACAAGGGCCGCGTGCTCTGGCGCTTCGGGCACTCGCTGAGCAAGAGCGAGCAGCACGACGAGGCGACCAAGGTGCTCAACGAGGCGGCCGAGCTCATGCCGGACGACCCGGCGCCGCTCCGCTCGCTGAAGGACCTCTACCTCTCCCAGAAGAAGTGGGACGAGGCGGTCCGCACGCTCCGCCGCCGCATGGAGGCCGCGAGCGACGACGAGCGCTTCGATCTCCTGGTCGAGGCCGGCGACATCCTCATGAACGAGGTCGGCGACAAGGCGAAGGCGAGCAAGAGCTACGTCGCCGCGCTCGAGCTCAAGGGCGACGACCGCAACCTGCTGACGAAGCTGATGGCGGTCTACTCGGAGTCGAAGGACTGGTCTCGCCTCGTCGAGGTCATCCTGCGCATCGCCGAGCTGGTGGACGACGCAAAGCAGCTTTCGAAGTACTACCACACGGCCGCCGCGATCAGTCACTACGAGCTGAACCGCCTCGAGGAGGCCTCGGACTACTACGAGCAGGCGCTCGAGCACGACATCGGCATGCTCAAGAGCTTCGAGGGCCTGGTGACGGCGCTCAACTCGCAGTCCGACTGGGACCGGCTCGAGGAGGTCTACGTCAACCGGCTCAAGCGGCTGGGTGAGGGCGCCGAGGCCAAGGACAAGGCGCACCTCTACGACCAGCTCGGGGAGCTGCGCCTGCACCGCCTGGAGCGCAAGGGCGACGCGATGGAGGCGTTCGAGGAGGCGCAGAAGCTCGACCCGGGCAACCGCCGCCGCGCCGAGCAGCTGGCCGAGGTCTACTCGAGCGAGCCGAAGCGCTTCTTCTCGAAGGCCGTGAAGGTGCATGGCGACTTGCTGTCGCTCAACCCCTACCGCATCGAGAGCTACCAGGCGCTCCGCAAGCTCTACACCGAGGTCAAGCGCCCCGACGAGAGCTGGTGCGTGTGCCAGGCCCTGACCGTGCTCAAGAACGCGGAGCCCGACGAGGAGAGCTTCTTCAAGAAGCACCGCTCGCGTGAGCCCGCCGCGGCGCAGAACCCGATCGCCGGCGACATGTGGGCGAACCTGGTCAACCACCCCAGCCAGGACCCGCTCCTGACGGACATCTTCGCTACCATCGCGCCGGCCGTGATCGGCACGCGGAGCCAGCCCCTCGCGCAGTTCAAGCTCGACGCGAAGGACAAGCGGAACGCGGAGAAGGACGAGGCGGACCTCGCGCGCACGCTGCACTACGCCTCGGGCGTGATGGGCGTGAAGCTGCCCGACATCTACTACCGCAACGACGACCCTGGCGGCCTGAGCTTCGTGTTCTCCGATCCGCCCGCCATCGGGCTCGGCAAGGGCGCGCTCGCGGGCGGCCCGGGCAAGGCGCTCGCCTTCGTCGGCGGCCGTCACCTGAGCTACCTCCGCCCCGGTCACTACCTGCGTCAGCTCGTGCCCACCGGCTCGGGCCTGCGGGCGTGGCTGCTCGCGGCGATCAAGAGCGCGGTCGGCCAGTTCCCGGTCCCGCAGAACCTCGCGAGCAGCGTCGAGGAGCACCTGGCGGCGTTCAAGAAGCACCTCCCGGGGCCCGAGCAGGAGCGGCTGCGCAGCTACGTGCAGAAGCTGCTCGCGGCGGCGCCGGAGCTCGATCTCAAGAAGTGGGTCGCGGCGGTGGACCTGACCGCGGACCGCGTCGGCTTCGTGCTGGCGAACGACCTCGAGATCGCGACCGCCGTCGTGCGCGCGAGCCCGGAGGAGACCGCGGGCGTGTCCCAGAAGGACCGCCTGAAGGAGCTCCACCTCTACAGCGTGAGCGAGGACTACCTCACGCTCCGCCAGAAGATGGGCGTCTCGATCGGCGGCTGATCCGTTCAGCGGCGCAGGAAGATGGCGCCGCGCGGATCGGCCACGCCAGTGAGCTGGTTCGGCGCGTTGTCCCCGCAGGGGTCGTGCGTCGGCCAGTTCGCGTCGGTCGTTCCGTCCCAGTAGTAGTAGAGCTTGTTCGTCATCAGCGTGGGGCCACGCTGGTTGATCGCGAACTGGTGGGGCAGCACGTCCAGGCAGCGCCCGGTGACGTCGCGCACGAGCCGGCACGTCATGTCGCCCGCGCTCCAGTCGACGAAGCTGCCGCCGTCCTCGTCGCAGGCGACCCAGTCGTTGATGGTCGAGGTGACGAGCAGCGAGCGCCCGATCTCCACCCAGCGCGAGAACTCGAGCGCGCCGAAGTCCAGCTCGTCGGCCGGCGCGACCATCGAGATCGGCGTCGTGGGCAGCGCCGGGTTGACCGTCCAGCTCGGGATCGGCGTCACCGCGTTCTCCCCGCGGTTGAAGCTGCCGTAGTTGGTGAAGGTGTAGCTGTAGACCCGCGTCCAGCCGCCGCCCTCGGTGGTCATGTCACACCAGACGTCGAACGCGGGCTCTCCGCTCTCCTCGCCGTCCGGGTCGATCGTGTAGCGGCCGTCCCCGGTCGACTCCCCCAGCTCGAGGATCTCCAGGCAGTCTCGCCGCACCGGCGGAGGCCCCGTGTCGAGCCCCGAGTCGCGCGGCCCCGTGTCCGGCCTCGGCCCCGCGTCCGAGGGTCGAGCCCCGGCGTCCGTCTCTTCGTCTCCGCCGTCCGAGGTCCCCGGCTCGCGCAGCCCTTGCCGGTCGAGGCTGCATCCCGCGCCGAGCATGGAGAGGAGAAGGACGAACCGCGTCCATGAAAGCATCCGTCCAGACTACCCGATTCACTCGCCCGGGGCGGAGCGGCCGTTCACGGTGCCGTAGCCGAGGGTGCGGATGTCGACGACCTCGCCGGACTCGAAGGTGACGACGCGGACGAAGCGCTGGGGGCCGAAGTCGTAGACCCAGTCTTCGAGCTGCACGGCGACGGTGATCGTGTCGCTGATGACGGACCCGTCGGGGAGCTGTCGGTGAATGGTGCGGCTGCGCTCGACGACGCGGAGGTTGATCTCGGACGGCTCGCCGCAGACCTGCCGGACGCGCGGGGAGGCATCTCCCTGACGCACGATGCGGTTGCCGCACTGCATGGCGTGGGCGGTGGATGCGCCGCCGAGGAACGTGAGCGCCAGAGCGAAGAAGAAGTGTCTCAAGTGGGCCCCCTTGCGCTCTCCAGCTTGACGCATTCCGTCAGGGCGCGCTCATGCCGTGAGAGCGCGCGTCGATGAGCTCGCACTCGCGGCCGCGGCACTCCCAGTCGGCCCGGAAGCCGCAGCCGGTGCTCTCCCAGCGCTCGCCGCGGTCGTGAGACACGCGCACGTTGCGCCAGTCGCAGCGAAACTCGCTCCCGTGATGCTCTTGCACCACCTGAACCTGCCGCGCGCCGCACCCGGCGAGCGCCGCGAACGAGAGGAGACAGAGCAGCCAGACTCCATGGCGGACGTTCACGCGCGGAGCCTACGAGAGCCGGGCAGAGGCGGCCAGGGGACGATCCGCCCATCTATCCATCGCGGGGGGCGAGTGGGCAGATGGGCAGGATCGTCCCCGGTCGTCAGTAGGCGCGGCAGACGAGGACGCTGAACTCGACGCGGCGGTTGGTGGCGCGGCTGAGGGAGTCCTGCTGGCGGCCGCAGCGCTCGTTGGCGCGGGGCTGACGGGAGCCGTAGCCGATGGTCTGGACACGCTCGCGCGGGACGCCCATGCGGACGAGCTCCATCGCCACCGTCTGGGCGCGCATCTGCGACAGCTGCATGTTGTTCAGCTCGTGGCCGCAGGTGTCGGTGTGGCCCTCGACCCGGACGGCGACGAGGTCGGTGCGGCTCTGGGCGGTGCGCACCATCTCGTCGAGGATGGCGCGGTTCTGGGCGTCGATCTCGGTGCCGCCCGTGGGGAAGTTGATGAGCATGGGCATCGCCACCCACTGCTCTGTGCAGCCCGTGCGCGTGGCCGTCGCGATGGGCTGGCCGCTGGCGTCGTAGGTCTGGGCGGCGCCGCCGCTCGTGCCGCCCTGACCCCAGCCGTGGCTGGCGTCGGCGGAGACGCTGCCGCCTCCAGGGGTGCGGGCTTCGGCGTGGGCGTCGACGCCGTCCTCGGAGACGGCGACGCTGGCGCGGCCGCCGCCGCAGGCGACGAAGACGAGAGAGAAGAGAACGAGACAGATGCGGGACATGAGCGCTCCTCGGGTTGGGGCCGGCACCCTTCGAGAGTGTTCGGTGACCGGCGGACTCGAGGGGGCTCATCGCGACGCATCGCGCTCGGTTGCGCGATAAAGTGAACGAAGTGCGACGCGCCCTCCGGATGCTGTGTCTGCTCGGCTGCGGTCTGCTCGGCTGTGATGGGGTGGACGCGCGTCCCGACGACGCCGCCGTGGACGCCGCGCCGACCGAGCCGGGCTGCGCGGATCTCGAGACCCGCGTGGTCTGCGACCCCGACTGCCGGCGCGAGGCGTGTCGGGGCGACGAGGTGTGCAGCGAGGCGGCGTGCGTGCCGTGGACCGAGGCGCCGCTCTTCGCCGACTTCACGCTCGAGACGGGCGAGGATCTACGCGTGGCGGTCACGGTGCGCGAGGGCGGGTTCCCGCGCCGCCACGTGCGCGCGCTGCGCTTCGACTTCGGCGACGGCGCGAGTGGCTGGGGGGAGCAACTCCGCCACGCCTACGCCGCGCCCGGCGTCTATCCCGTGCGGCTCGAGGTGCGCATGGCGGACGGACAGATCCTCCGCGCGCAGCGGCTCGCGGCGCTGGGCCCGCTCGACGAACACGCGCCGCTGCGGCTGACGGTGAACGAGATCCCGGCCGCGCTGAACGGGAGCGAGCCCTATCCCCGCGAGGTCGGCGCGCCGGTGCCCTTCCGGCTGCGCGTGCCGCAGCGCGGCTTCACCGTCGACGTCACGCTGCTCGCGGATCCCGACGACCCGATCGATCCCGCGGCGGTCACCCTCGAGACCGAGCCGCCGTTCGGGGCGCCCACGCTCACCTTCGACGCGGACGGCGTGCGCGGGACGTGGCAGGTCGACGCCGAGGCGCCGGAGGGGGCCGTCACGTTCACCGCGCGCGCCCGGAGCGCGAGCGGCGCTCGCCACGTGTCCGCGCTGACGGTGGAGGCGGTGGCGTTCGGGCCCGCGCTCGACCCGTTCGAGCGGCCGCTGACCTGGCTGTTCCGGCGCGACACCGACTTCTTCACGACGCGGCGCGCGTCGGACGGAGGGCTGGAGAGCGCGCTCGGCCCCAACGGCCTCCCCGACCTCGAGGAGGAGCTGCGGCTCCTCGGCGCGCAGGGCGACGACCCCACGCTCGACGCGCGCTACCTCGCGTGGATCCTGGACGCGGTGCGCGAAGAGGTCTTGCGGGTGTACGGCGTGTCGCCGGACGGCACCGCGACCGACGACATCCCGCTCGACGTGGTGTGGCTTGGGGATCCGGGCGCGCCCGACCCGGCGACGTTCTCGCCCGACGGCGACTTCTCCATGATGCGCTTCGGCGGGGTGTTCGATGGCTTCGTCGGCTTCAGCGGGATCTCGCCCCACCACGCCGAGCGCATGGACGACGCGACGGCGGACCGCGGCGTGGCGACGGCGAGTCTCCTGTCCATCCTGCTCACCACTCCCGTGGTCTCGTCCGCGCTCACGCCGATCGATCCCGAGCGCGGCCAGCCCGTGGGCGCGCACCCTGCGGACGCCGAGGTGCTCGACCCTGGGTTCGATCCCTATGCGCTCGACGTCGCGCCCGAGCGGCTCGCCCGCCACGACACGCTCCGCACCGTCGCGCGCTACCTCGCGCTCGTGCTCGCCTCGGTCGCCGCGCACGAGATGGGGCACGCGATGGGGCTGATGCCCAACGGCGCGCCGCCCGACGGCTTCTTCGGCGACACGCCCGAGCCGCTCTTCGTGGGCGACGCGCGCACCGATCGGTGGCACGCGGACCTGCCCGGGCTGAACCTGATGCAGGCGGGCGGCGACTACCTCGGGGTGATCGACGAGGCGCTGGCGACGATCGAGCTGCCGCGCGGCGCGGATCTGCTGCGCGTGGCCGAGATCCTCGCGCTCGAGAACCGGCTCTCCGCCTACTCGCGGGCGTACCTCCAGGGGCGGCTGACCTACGTCGATGGGGGCGCGGGGCGCGGCGGGGGCGTCGGTTGCCGCTACTGAGGGGAATGGAGACGGGGGTGCATCGCGTCATCGCTTGCATGCGAGCATCGATCGTCGCGCTGGGGCTGCTGTGCGCGAGCGCGGCGTCCGCGCAGGACGCGCCCGAGCCCTCCGAGTGGCGCCCGCACGTCGCGCGGGGGAGGGCGGCGCTCGCGGCCGAGCGGTGGGTGGAAGCGGCGGCGGCGTTCGACGAAGCGAACGACGCGTGGGCGGGCTGGGGCGGGACCGGCCGGCTGGTCTTCGCGTGCGACGTCGCGGTGGCGAGCGTCCGCACGGAGTCGGAGCGGTCCCGGAGCGCGCTCGCCGACGCGATGCTCGCGCCCGACCCCGAGGTCTGTCTGCCGCGGCTCGTCGACGCGTTGAGGGCCGCGGGCCGCGTCGAGGAGGCGTCCGCGATGGCCATCCGGGCGCGCGCGGCCGGCGCGGACGTCGACGCGGCCTACGCGCAGCTCGACCCGGTGGTCCGCGCCCGCGTCGAGGCGCAGCTCGCCCGCCTCCAGTCGGCGCCGCTGGCGCGGGCCGTGCCGCCGGCGGCCAGCCCGGACGCGCTCGCGGCCGAGGTCGCGCGCACGGTCTGGATGGCGCGACCCACCCGCGTCGCGCTCTGCAGCCCGGTGCACGATCCGTCCTGGGGAGGCCCGGGCTGGGGTGTGATCACCTGCAGCTACTCGGACGCGCCCGAGCCCTACGCCTTCGGCAACCGCTACCCGCTCGAGTCGTTCGTCTACGAGCGCGCGCGCGGACGCCTGCGGACCGTCGCGTCCTTCGCGGCCGGGGCGGGCTTCGACTGCGAGAACGGACACCTGGAGCCGGTGCGCTCGAGCGCGCGGCTGACGCGCCGGCGCCACGGCGTCGACGGCTGGCTGCTCCGCGAGCGCGACGCCTGGGAGTGGGACGACTACGAGGTCGGCCAGCGCCGACTGTCGCGCGACATCGTGTGGGCGTGCACGCGCGAGAGCGGCGGCTGCGCGCGGGTCGAGGAGGCGGCCGAGCGCTGCGTGACGCCGGAGCGAGGGCCGCCCACGTGCTCCGAGCGCTACCGCGGCCGCGCGTCCGTCCGGCGCGGGGCGCTGACCATCCGCATCGACGAGGGGGAGCTGCCCGAGGCGCTCCGTCGCCCCGTGGATCTGACGACGCTCCGCCCGTCCTCGGGGGCCTCGGCGCTCCACTCCGCGCGGGTGTCGATGCGCGGCTGCCACGTCGAGGTGCACGACGACCGCCCGCCGCTGAACGTGCGGGCCGCGCCCTCCGCCCGCGCGGCCGTGGTCGGGACCCTGGAAGAGGGCACCCGCGTGACCCCACAGCGCGGCCGGCGCGCGGGCTGGGTCCAGATCACGGCGCCGCTCACCGGCTGGGTCTGGGTGGCGAACCTCCGCCGCGTGTGCGCCGGCGACGCGGCCCCGTCCGCCGTCCAACCGACGTCTCGCTGAGCTCCTCCGGGAGATTTGGACCGAACGGGACGCTCGCGCGTCGGACGGGGTATGCTCGCCGCCTCGGAGGTCTCACCTTGAAGCCGATCAAGTCTCGCCATGGGCTCACCCGCTGCACCGCGTGCCGCGCGCACATCCGCGCCGCGGAGCGACCCAGCGCCACCCGCTGCCCGTTCTGCGGCGCCGACATGCAGACCGGGCAGCGCTTGATCAGCATGCCCGCCGGGCGCAGCGGCGCGGTAGCCGGGGCGCTGCTCGCGTTCTCGCTCACCGCCTGCGGTGGCGCCGACCCGGGGCCGGCCCAGGAGCCGACGGAGCAGCACGCGGATGACAACACCAACGCCGACGAGCCGGTGAGCAGCGACGACCCCACGCCGCCGCCGTCGGACGACCAGTACGCCGACGATCCCGCGGACGACAACGCCGCGGTGGCGGAGTACGGCATGGCGATGCCCGAGGATCAGTACGAGGAAGAGCCGGCCGACTCGCCGCGCCCGACCCCGCGCTACGGGCTGCCCCCGGGTCGCCGCTGATGCCCGTCCGGTCGCGCCACGGCTTGACGGTGTGCCCGCGCTGCCGCGCCCACGTCGAGGCGGGCGAGCGCCCTTCCACCACGGTCTGTCCCTTCTGCGAGAAGGGGACCTCGATCTCGCAGGTCGGCCGGAGCGGCGTGCTCGCGGGCGCGCTCCTCGCGTTCGCCTGCGGGGGGGCCGAGGCGTCCCCGCCGGATCGGGTGGAGCCGCAGCGCGATCCGCAGGCGCAGGTGGATCCGCAGCCCGAGGTCTTCGAGCCCGCGGCCGAGGAGAACGTCGAGGTCGAAGCGTACGGCATGCCCCCCGAGCCCGAAGCCGAGCTCGAGCCGGAGCCCGAAGAGGACGACACCTACCGACGCCCGCCGGACGACCCGCCCGACGAGCCGATGTACGGCATCGCGCCGTGAGCGAAGCCCGCCCTCGACCGCCCGTCGGCGCGACGCCCGAAGAGCGCCCGGCGCACCTCATCCGCGGCGCCGCCACCGGTGAAGACGCCTCGATCAGCTACGTCGTCTGGGAGATCACGCTCAAGTGTGACCTCGGCTGCCGCCACTGCGGCTCGCGGGCGGGCAAGGCGCGCTCGGACGAGCTGAGCACCGAGGAGTGTCTGAACGTCGTCGACCAGCTCGCCGAGATGGGCGTACGCGAGGTGACGCTGATCGGCGGCGAGGCCTATCTCCGGGAGGACTGGGACGTCATCGCCCGGGCCATCGTGGACCGCGGCATGCGCTGCGGGATCACCACGGGCGGCCGCAACTTCGACGCGGAGCGCGTGGCGCGCGCGGTCGACGCCGGCATCTCGACCATCAGCGTGTCGATCGACGGCCTCGAGCGCACCCACGATCTCCAGCGCGGCGCGCGCGGCTCGTGGAAGAACGCGGTCGAGGCGGCGAAGCGCGTGGCGGCGACCGACATGCGGCTCGCCACCAACACGCAGATCAACCGGCTCTCGATGCCGGAGCTCGTCGCGATGGCGGACCTGCTGATCGAGCTCGGCTCGGAGGCGTGGCAGCTCCAGCTCACCGTGCCGATGGGGCGCGCGGCGGATCGCCCGGAGCTGCTCCTGCAACCACACGATCTGCTCGAGCTCTTTCCGCTCCTGGTCTGGATCAAGCAGAACAAGCTGCAGCCGCACGGCATCCGCGCGTTCCCCGGCAACAACATCGGCTACTTCTCGCACTTCGAGGAGCTGCTGCGGTACGGCGGCGCGGGCGGCACCCACTGGGCGGGCTGCGGGGCGGGCACGAGCTGCCTCGGTGTCGAGGCCGACGGCAAGGTGAAGGGCTGCCCGAGCCTCCCCTCCAACGAGTGGACGGGCGGCTACACGCGTGAGCGCTCCGTGCGCGACATCGTGGAGAACACCGACGAGCTGACCCACCTCGGCGGGCGCACGCGCGACGACCTCTGGGGCTTCTGCGGCACCTGCTACTACGCCGACGTGTGCAAGGCAGGTTGCACATGGACCAGCACCGTCATCATGGGCCGCCCGGGGAACAACCCCTACTGCATCCACCGCGCGCTCGAGCACGAGAAGCAGGGCGTGCGAGAGCGGCTGGTGCGGGTCGAGGCCGCGCCGGGGGATCCCTTCGACCACGGCCGCTTCGAGACGGTGATCGAGCCGCTCCCCGAGGCGCCCGACGCGACCATCCTCGGCGTCCCGCTCGAGCGGGTGATGACGCTGCGCACCGACAGCCCCGGCCTCATCGAGGAGCGCGAGGGCAAGCACCGCCTGCGGATCCTCTGAGCCGGTCTAAAGGAACTTTCGAGGCCGGCGGGAGATCTGGCGCCGTGGCCCGTCCACGGGCCTGGGCACGAAGTCTGCTGTACACCGACGCGGATGCGGATCGCCACGAAGACGGCCCTGGCCTTCGCCGCGTTCGCCGCCGTATGCGTCGGAGGAGCCGGCGGGCTCCTCCTCGACGAGTCCCGCGAGGCGCTGCACGACGCCCTGATCGACCGACAGCGCCTCCTCGTCGCCAACCGCGCGCTCGTGCTTCGGGAGAACCTGGGGCTGGCCATCGGAGAGCTGGAGCGGCTCGCGGACATGGCGGAGATCGATCTGGACGACGGAGATCTCGGCCCGGAGCAGCGGCTGCTCGGTCACGCCTACCGGCAGACCTCGTTCTTCAACGGCCGGCTCGAGCTCTACGGCCTGGCGGGCCGATGTCGCTGGGCCGAGCCGGTCTCTGGCGGCTGTCGGGAGCCCGACTCGGCCAGCCGGAGCTGGCTCATCCGCGCCCGGGAGGCGGGGCAGACGACCCTCCTGCACGTGACCGATCCCGACGGTCGCGGGCTGATCGACATCGTGGCGCCCGTGCGTCGTGGGGGCCGGTCGGTGGGGGTGCTGCGCGGCGTGATCGATCTGCAGCGGGATCGGATGTTCTCTCCTCCCCTGGCGGAGGACCTGCACCCCACGACCCGGGTGGCGCTGGTGACCGCGGATGGACGGCCGGTGATCCGCTCCGCGGAGGTCTCGCTCACCGACGCGCCCTGGACCACGGCGGTGAGCGCCTTCGAGGGCGGGCAGGGCGGGGCGACGGTGGCGGACGCGCCGGGCGGCGAGCTCCTCTTGGCCTGGACGCCCGTCGGT
Source organism: Sandaracinaceae bacterium (assembly GCA_040218145.1). Lineage (GTDB taxonomy): Bacteria > Myxococcota_A > Polyangia > Polyangiales > Sandaracinaceae > JAVJQK01. The sequence continues at coordinate 42,758 of JAVJQK010000052.1, forward strand.
CGCGGGGATCTCTGGCTGCTCTTCGCGTGGCCGCTCGAGGTCCTCGACGACGACGCCGAGCGCCACGTCCGAAGCCTCAGCGTCTCGATCCTGCTCGTCGGGCTCCTCGCGCTGGGCGTCGGGTTCATCGTCGCGCGAGGCCTCACGCAGCCCCTCAAGGGCCTCGCCGAGCAGGTCAGGGGGGTCCACGGCGACGCGCCGCTCGTGCTCCCGGCGAGCTCGCGTCCCGACGAGGTCGGCGAGGTGCAGCGGGCGCTCTGCACCCTGCTCGCGCGCCTGGAGGATCGAGAGAGCCACATCCGCGCCGACCGCGATCGCATCTCGGACCTGGCGAGCCACCTGGAGGACCGCGTGGAGGAGCGCACCCGCGAGCTGCGGGCTACGCGCGACGCGCTCGTCGAGGCGGAGCGCATGGCGGCCATCGGCCGCGCGGCCACGGTCCTGAGTCACGAGCTCCGCAACGCCCTGAACGCCGTCTCGGTGGCGATGGACACGCTTGGGAGCGACACCTCCGAGGAGGCGCTGAGCGACGCACGACGGCTCGTGCGCAGCGAGGTCGCGCGCCTGAGGACGCTGTCGGACGATCTCCTCTCGTACGCGAAGGAGCCGGTGATCCGACGGCAGCCGGTCTCGGTGGCCGAGCTGCTGGAGCTGGTGGAGCTGCTGACCGAGGAGCGCGCCAAGCGGCTCGGGGCGCGCGTGGAGATCGACGCCGACGCCGCGGTGGTCTGGCTCGATCCCGAGCGCATGCAGACGGTGCTCGTGAACCTCGTGCACAACGCCGTCGAGGCGACCGCGCAGCGCGACGAGCGTGTGGTCCGAGTCACCGCGCGCGCGGGCGACGCGCTCGCGATCACGGTCGACGACTCGGGGGAGGGCGTCGCGGAGGCGATCCGAGAGCGCGTCTTTCAGCCCTTCGTCACCGCGCGGATCCACGGGATCGGCCTCGGCCTGGCCATCGCGGAGCGGTTCGTGCTCGCGCACGGTGGCACGATACAGCTCGCCCAGAGCCCGCTCGGGGGCGCCCGGTTCGTGGTGTGTCTCCCGCTCGAGGAGGCTCGAGGAGACGAGGTAGAGACATGACCATCTCCGTACTGCTCATCGACGACGAGCGCTCCTTCCGGCTCCTGATGGAGCGCGCGCTCACCCGGGAGGGCTACGCCGTGCGAACGGTGGCGAGCGGCGCCGAGGCGCGCGGCGCGTGGAAGGAGGAGACCCCCGACCTGGTGATCGTCGATCGCAACCTGCCCGACGGCGACGGGATCGACCTCCTCGGCGAGATGCGCGCCGACGCCGACGAGCGGAACGTGGACGTGACGTTCCTGATGGTGACGGCCTACGCGGACGTGGAGCACGCGGTCGACGCGGTGAAGCGGGGGGCGGACGACTACGTGACCAAGCCCGTGCAGCTGCCGGATCTGCTGATCAAGCTGCGCAAGGCGATCGAGCGGCGCGACCTCGAGCGCCGGGTGCGCGCGATGCGGCTGCAGGAGCCAGACGTCGCCACGTTGCTCCGGCGATCGAAGAGCGCCGCGATGCATCGCGTGCTGGAGATGGCGGAGCGCGTCGCGGAGAGCCCGGACACGCCGGTTCTGATCCGTGGGGAGAGCGGCACCGGCAAGGACATGCTCGCGCGCTTCATCCACGCGGCGACCCCCGGGCGGAGTGACCACGCCTTCGTCGAGCTCAACTGCGCGGCGCTCACGGAGCAGCTCGCGGAGAGCGAGCTGTTCGGACACGAGAAGGGCGCGTTCACCGACGCCAAGAGCGCCAAGCGGGGCCTGCTCGAGCTCGCGGACGGCGGGACCCTCTTCCTCGACGAGATCGCCGACCTCGGCCTCGGCATCCAGGCCAAGCTCCTGCGCGTGCTCGAGACGATGCGCTTCCGGCGCGTCGGGGGCACGCAGGACCGCTCGGTGAATGTGCGCATCCTGTCGGCGACGAACCGCGACCTCGCCCAGGAGGTCGAGGAGGGGAGCTTCCGGCTCGACCTCTACCACCGCCTGGACGTCTTCCACCTCACGCTGCCCGCGCTCCGAGAGCGCCCGGAAGACATCCTCGAGCTCGCCCGTCAGTTCGTGGTCGACATCGCCGGGCGGCTCGGCCGGCCCAACCAGAGGCTCGCCCCCGACGCCGCCGCCGCGCTGCGCGCGTACGCCTACCCCGGGAACGTGCGCGAGCTGAAGAACGTCGTGGAGCGCGCCGTCATCCTCGAGCGCGGCGCGACGATCACCACCGACTCCCTGGTGCTCGGCGGGCCGACCCTGGGCGCCGCGCACGAGCGCGCGTTCTTCCAGGTAGACCTCCACGAGGGGGAGCCGCCGACGCTGAAGGAGGTCGAGGCGGCCTACGTCGATCGGGTCCTGAAGATGACGGACGGCAACAAGACCCGAGCCGCGCGCGCGCTGGGGATCACCTTCCCGACGATCGCCAAGAAGATCGCCGACTACGGTCTCTGAGCGACCGAAAGCTCTTTCGCACCCGGACTCAGGGAGCTTTCGACTGGCGTCGACCGCGCCGATCCGACGCCACGAAATCGCGGTGGCACGTGCGTTGCGCTCGTGGCCGCCGTGCTCCGATACCTCCCAACCACCACCGGCTTCGCTTGGCTTCTCCTCTGCGTCACGTGCGCGCTCCCCGCGCGGCGTGCACGTGCGCAGAGCGAGGCGCCCCCTCCCGACGAGCCGCCCTCCCAGGCCGTCGTGCCCCACGTGCCCGAGCCGATGGTCTTCGATCTCGTCCGCGGCCTCGGCGCCCGACAGTGGGAGGTCGAGGCCAACACGCTCTTCATGTTGCCGCTCGACCCCAACGACTGGGAGATGAGCTGGGCGCCCGAGATCGAGCTGGCGCTCGCGGACGGCTTCGCGATCGAGCTCGAGCTCCCCATGCGCGACGATCAGGTCGAAGCGCTGAAGACGGCCGCGCAGCTCACCTTCGGCACCGCCGCCGACGGGCGGTTCATCCACGGCACGCAGGCGATCGTGGAGCACGAGCTAGCGCACGACGCGACGCAGACCTCCCTGCTCTACCTGGCCGGGGTGGAGCTGGACCCGACGTGGAGCCTGCTCGTGATGGCCGGGTTTCGGACCACCTTCGCCGAGCCGATCGAGCAATTTCGCATGGAGACCCTCGTCAACATGAGCCTCTTCGCGCGCGTCGCGAGCTGGATGGTGCTCGGGCTCGAGGCCAACTACGCCGACGACTTCGAGCGCGGGCGGGAGCTGCTGGTGATGCCGCAGGCCCACCTGAAGATCGGCGACCACCTCCGGTGGCAGCTGGGTGTGGGGTTCTGCGCCGCGGGCGAGGATCGCCACGCGGTCGCCTCCTCTCGCGTGATCGTGGAGCTCTGATGGCGCGGTCGATCCGCATCGTGTCGAGCTCCAACGGGTTCGCGTTGCTGATGTCGATGATCCTCGAGGACGCGGGACACCACGTCGTGGTGACCGGCCTTCGCGCCCCGCCCCCCGCGGCGGCCGACCTGGACGCGACCGCGCTCCTCGTGCTGGACGCGCTCGGGGACGCCACGTCCGCCGCCCGCTACCTCGCGTCCATGCACGCGCGCTCGACCTCCCCGCCGCCCGTCGTCCTGCTCGCCGAGTCGGACATGCCCGACCCGCACCGGCTCGTCGTCGCCACGGTCCGAGGCGCGTTCACCGAGACTCTTCTCCGGATCGCGGACGCCGTCGTCAGCGTGAGTCCACGCGTCCCCGTCCGCTGAACGCGGCCTCTCGTGACTCGCCTCCGTGCGGTACGAAAACTACTTTCGGCTCGGGTCGAAAGGATCTTTCGTTCGCTTCGCGCGGGCGGTACGTGGCGCGCGGTGTCGGTGACGGCAGAGGCCTTGCACGACGCCGGCCGATGCGCCGACTTCTCTGGCTCCTGGTGCTGGCCGCCGTCGTGGGGGCGGCGGCCTTGCTCCACGACGCGAGCCTCGCCCGGTGCGAGAGCGCCGAGCTCGACTGCACTCCGGCCGTGGCGTTTCCGTGAGGGGCGCCGAGAGGTCGCTCACTCGCGGAACTCGTTGGCGTCGATGCCGTGCCGGCGCAGCAGGTCGTGGAAGTCGGTCCGGTTTCGCTCGGCCAGCTTGGCCGCGCTCGTGACGTTGCCGCGTGAGCGGCGGAGCGCCTCCTCCAGGTAGGCCCGGTCGAAGAGCTCTCGCGCGTCGCGCATGCAAGGGAGCGCTCCTTCGTCCGCGAGCACGCCCGTCGCGAGCGTCGCGACCCGTGAGGCCGCGGCGGGCGTCGCGGGGACGAGGGAGAGCTCCGGCAGCACGGCGGACACATCTCGCTCGCCGACGCGCCCGCCCTGCGCCAGGAGCGCCGCGCCGGTCATCACGTTCGCGAGCTCGCGCACGTTTCCCGGCCAGGGATGACGAGACAGCAGTCGCATCGCGTCCGGGAGGATCCGAGGGTGCGCGCTCCCTCGCTGGCGGGCCGCGCGGGCGAGGAACAGGTCGGCGAGCAGGGGGATGTCCTCGCGGCGCTCGCGCAGCGGCGGCATGCGGATCGGGACGACGTGGAGCCGGTAGTAGAGGTCTTCCCGGAAGCGCCCTTCCGTCACCTCGGCCTCCAGGTCGCGGTTCGTGGCCGCGATGATCCGCACGTCGCAGGAGCGCTCCGTGACGGCGCCCAAGGGCATGAAGCGCCTCTCCTGCAGGACCCGAAGGAGCTTCGCCTGCACGCTCGGCGGCGCGTCGCCGACCTCGTCGAGGAACAGGGTGCCTCCCTCGGCGACCTCGAGCAGGCCTGGCTTGTCGCGGTGCGCGCTCGTGAACGCGCCCCGCACGTGGCCGAAGAGCTCGCTCTCGAGCAGCTCCGGGGGGAGCGCCGCGCAGTTCAACGCGACGAAGGCGCCGTCCCTGCGCGAGCTGGCCGAGTGAATGCTCCGCGCGGCCAGCTCCTTGCCCGTCCCCGACTCACCGGTGATCAGCACCGAGACGTCCGAGGGCGCGATGCGCGCGATGAGCGCCCGGACGTGGTGGATGGCGTCGCTCGAGCCGGTCAGCCCCCGGTCCTCGGAGTCGTCGCCCACCATGCGTCGGAAGGTCGCGAGCTCGCGCCGCATGTGGAGGCCGTCGAGCGCGTGCTCGAGGGTCTGGAGCAGGTCGTGATCGTGGAAAGGCTTCGTCAAGAATCCGTACGCACCACGCTGCATCGCCTCGACCGCGGTCTCGATGCTGCCGTGGGCGGTCAGCATGATCACGGGGAGATCCGGGTCGCGCTCCCGGATGCGATCGAGCAGCTGCATGCCGTCCCCGTCGTCCAGCCGCAGGTCGAGGATGACCAGATCGAAGACCTCTCGTGAGAGCAGCTCCAGGGCGCCGCGCATCGTCCCCTCGGTGCTCACGGCGTAGCCGTGGTGCTCGAGCCGCATGGCGATGAGCACGCAGAGGTCGTCTTCGTCGTCCACCACGAGGACGTGCGCTTGGGGTTCGTCGGAGTTCATCGGTCGGGTGCCCAGGGGATGGAGATGGAGAAGGTGCTCCCGCTCGAGGTGGAGCGGAGCGAGAGGGCGCCGCCGTGCGCCTCCGCGACCTCGCGCGCGAGCGAGAGGCCGAGGCCGACGCCGACGCGCTTCGGAGATCGGGGGACGGCGCGGGTCACGAACGGCTCGAAGATCACCTCGCGCAGCTCGTCCGGCACCCCGGGGCCGGCGTCGCGCACGTCCACGCGGACGGCGGGGCGCTCGCCCTCCTCGACGGTCCGGACCACGCGCACCTCGCCGCCGGGAGGGGAGACCGAGACCGCGTTCCTGACGAGGTTCGCGAGCGCGTGCTCGAGCAGCGCGTCGTCGAGCTCCGCGCGCACGCCGGGGCCGACCCACTCGGTGGAGATCGTCACTCCCGCGGCGACGGCGTCCGGTCGCTCCTGCTCGATCGCGGCGTTCACCACGGCGTCGACGCTCGAGCCGCTCCGAAGACGCAGGGGGGCGCCGGCGCGGAGGCGAGAGAGGTCGAGGATCGACGTGACGGTTCGGATCTGCCGCTCGCAGGCCGTCCTGGCGATGGCCACGATCCGGGCCTGCCGCGTCGTGAGCTCACCCGCCGCGCCGTCGGCGAGCAGCGCGAGCCCCTCCCGTAGCTTCGACAGGGGCGTCCGCAGCTCGTGAGAGCACGAGGCGATGAACCCCTGCTTGAGCGCGTCCAGCTCCGCCAGTCGCCGCCGCATGCTCTCGAGCTCCCGGGCGAAGTCGATGAGCTCGGCCGGCCCGCCGACCTCGCGCACGGGGACCTCCAGCTCTCCCGCGCCCACGCGTCGGGCGGTGCGCGAGAGCGACGCGAGCGGGACCGTCACGCTCCGGGCGAGCGCGAACGAGACCGCGGTGGCGATCACGATGGCGATCAGGAAGAGCACCAGACCGCCGAAGACCGTGGTGTCTCCCAGGCGCCGCGTCTCCTCCTCCCGCAGGATCACGGCGTCGTGGAGCCCACCCATCCGCTCGACCCAGATGTTGGTGAAGCGCTCGTCGAGCACCGCGCGCCGTCGCTGAAAGGCCGCGGAGGTGACTCGCGCGCAGGGCTCCCGAGCCGCGTCGACCTCGACCCCGAGGGCGAGGTACGCCCGGCTCAGCTCGAGCAGCGTCGGGTGGGCTCCGGCAGAGCGGTCGAGACGTTGGCGGAGCTCGGTCACCGAGGCGCGGACGTCCCGGCGCACCCTCGGCGCGACGGAGGAGTCGCGGCGGCATCGCTCGTTCGCGTGCCGCAGGGCGACGTCGAGCCCCCAGCCAGCGCGATGAAGCGACGCCTCGCTCTGCAAGGACGACAGCTCGCGCACGCGCAGCTGCTCGAGCGCGTGAGTCACCCGGTGCACGGACGCGAGCATCAGCCCCACCGCGACCATCACGATGGCGAGGGGGATGGAGACGGAGAGGAGCAGTCGCGGGAGGAGTCGCATTGGTGGAGGGCTCTGCGTATGCACGATCGATGACGGGCCGTTTCGGGGTGGGAGCCGCGCGAACCAGTCGGTGAGGACCGACACTGTCGGCGCGAAGGGCGTCTGCCAGGACCGACATGGTCGCTTGCGATCCTGTTTTGTGGCGGGACTCGGCGTGGCACGCGCCCTGCGACGACCGACGGGTGATGAGCCCCACCCCCACCCCTCTCGGTCACTGGTCCTCCGCCGCGCACGCGACCGTGGCGGAGCTCCGGAGCGCGCTCGACCGCCGCTCCTTCGGTCGCAACGTCGCGGCCGGCGTGTCGACCGCGCTCGTGGCCCTCCCGCTGAACATCGCGCTGGCCCTCGCGTGCGACCTGCCGGCGAGTGTCGGGCTGTGGACGGGGGCGATCGCGGGCGTCGTCGGAGGTTTGCTGGGCGGCGCGCGGCTCCAGATCACGGGGCCGGAGGTCGCCCTCGCGCCGATCTCCTACGCGATCGTCAGCGAGCACGGCGTGGAGGGGCTCCTGTGGTGCACGTTCCTCGCGGGCCTCGTCCAGATCGGCCTCGGCCTCGCGCGCCTCGGCCGGTACGTTCGAGCGATCCCCGCGCCGGTCATCATGGGCTTCATGGCCGCGGTCGGGCTGATGGTGCTCGACGCGCAGCTCCCCCGGCTCATGGGGCTGCCCGAGCACGTCCGCGGCGTGTGGCCGGCGCTCGCCTCCGGCGTCCCGGCGGGGGCGGGCGTGGCGGCGGTCCTCCTGGGTGGGCTCTGCTGCGCGCTGCTCGTCGCGCTGCCTCGCTTGCAGCCCAGGCTCCCGGCGCCGCTGATCGCGGTGGGCGTCGCCATGCTGCTGGTCTTCGCGCTGGACCTTCAGGTCTCCCACGTGCCGGAGATCGAGAGCCTGCACCCCACCTTCGGGCTCGGCGGCCTCTCGATGACGCAGCTGCTCGAGCTGCTCCCGAGCGCGCTGAGCCTGGCGGCCCTGGCCTCGCTCGACTCCCTGCTCAGCGCGGTCAGCCTGGACGCGCGGATGGGGACCCGACACCGCGGCGATCAGGAGCTGGTCGCTCAGGGGATCGCCAACTCGATGTGCGGGCTGTTGGGTGGCATGCCAGTGGCGGGGGCCATCGTCCGCTCCGCCGCGGCGGCCGACGCGGGCGGGACCGATCGGGTCGCCCCGCTCGCGCAGTCGCTGGTGCTCGGGCTCGTGCTGCTTCTCCTCGGCGCGCATCTGGACCTCGTGCCGCTCGCGGCTCTGGCCGCGGTCCTCTGCGTGGTGGGGGTCAAGCTGGTGCAGCCAAAGGGGCTCCTCGCGCTCCTGCGCCGCTCGCGCGCCGACGCGGCGATCGCGGCGATCACGGCGGTGTCCATCCTGGCGCTCGACTTCGTGCTCGGCGTGGCGCTCGGGGTGGCGGCGTCCCTGGCCCGGCTCGCGCTCGTGCAGTCGCGCCTGCGGATCGAGGTCGAGGTCGCGCCGAGCGCGGTCGGCGACTTCGCCATCTACCGGGTCACCGGACCCCTGGTGTTCGCGACGTGCGGGCGCCTCGAGGACGCGTTGCTCGAGGAGTCGCGCGGGGCGGTCGTGCTCGACCTCACGAGCGTGCCCTTCGTCGACGTGACCGCGTCCGCGGCCCTCGGTCGGGTCATCGATCAGCTCGCGCAGCGGGATGTCGACGTGGACGTCGCGGGGGCCGCGCCCTCCGTACGGAGTCAGCTCGCCCGCGGCGCCAGCGTGGCCACCGCGCGCGCGCTCGCGGAGGCGCCAGGTCGCGTTCGACCCCATCTCGCCAGGGGGTGAGGTGATCCGAGCGAGGGGTGGGAGAACCGAGGAGAGGTCGAGATGAGAGATGAAGAGCTGGAGGGAAGAGAGGACGAGTCCGCGGCGCGCGCGCGTGTGCGAGTCCTGGGGGTCTGCGCGTGCCTCGCGGGGGTCGCGCTGCTCGAGCGGAGCCTGCTGGACGACGTCGCGTTCTTCGCGGTCGGGGCCGTGCTCGTCGGGGTGGGCTTCTGCGCGATCCGGTTCCCCGGGCTCTTCTGGAGTCCTCGGTCGCTCACCCGAGAATCTCCGCCGTGCCGGCCTGCCTGCGCTTCGCGGGAGAACCCGCGCGACCGCCGGGACGACGAGGGGACCCGGACGCACCTCTCCCGCTGAGCCGCGAAGACGTAGGCGAGGCGCGGTCGGAGAGCTCGCTGCGAGCGCGGACACGTGATGACGCGTTCGCAATCCTCGGGCCACGATCATGTCGCGCGGGTCGAGGACGTCTCGAGGCGCGTGGTGGAAAGAAATTTGTGAGTCGGGGGGCGAGATTCTTCGACCTGGCCGTCTCGGAGGCTATGGTCCGCCGCCATGAGAGCGTGGATCACGTCGGGCCTGCTCGCCCTCAGCGTCGTCTCTGGTGTCGCGTCGGCCCGCGCGCAAGACCGGGACGACTTCCAGATCTGGGCCGCCAACCTCGGCACCGCGTCGCTCTCGCGCGAGGCTCCGTCGTTCGTGTTCTGGTGGGACGTGCACGCCCGCCGCGGCGACGCGGGCACGGTGCTCCTCGTCCGGCCCGGGCTCGGGGTGAAGATCACGCCGTGGCTCTCGGTGCACGGCGGCTACGCGTGGGTCCCCGTGTTCAGCGACGCCATGGGGACCGCGGTGCACGAGCACCGGATCTGGGAGCAGGCGGTGCTCTCGCACTCGTTCGACTTCGGGCTCTCGCTCCAGTCTCGGACCCGCTTCGAGCAGCGCTTCAGCGAGGCGGGGAGCGACGTCGGGCTGCGGCTGCGCCAGTTCGTGCGCGCCAACTGGCAGCCCGACCCGGACGTGCCCATCGGCGTCGCCTTCTGGGACGAGATCTTCGTCGCGCTCACCACCAGCGACTGGGGGCAGGTGGGCGGCATGGACCAGAACCGAGTCTTCCTCGGCCCGTTCCTGAAGATGGCGCCCTGGGCGCGGCTCGAGGCGGGCTACCTCTTCGTCTACCTCGACCGAGGCACGACGGATCTGTACGCGCACGTGCTCGCGGTGAACCTCTTCGTGTCCTGGGCGCCGCCCGCGCCGCCCGCGCCCGAGCTCTGAGCCGGCCTGGCCGAGGAGAGGGGCTCAGCGCTTCGGGAGGTGGATCTTCGGCTTCTCGGGGTGACGCCGGTAGAGGAGCGCGATGCGCCCGAGCGTGCCCGCGACCTCGGACCGGGTCCGCTCGCTGAGGACCTTCGCCATGTCCGCCCGCTCGGCCTTGTCGGCCTGAGGGAAGCGCACCTTGATCAGCTCGTGATCGGTGAGCGCCTGGTCGGTGGCGGAGACCACGCCCGGGCTGACGCCCTCTTTGCCCACGTGCACGACGGGCTCGAGGTGGTGGGCGAGGGCGCGGAGGTGACGCTTCTGGGCGCCGCCGAGGGCGGTGGTGGGTGCGGACATGGCCGCCTGGAGTAGCGCTCACGGAGGCCTTCGGCCAGCCGGAGTTGCGCGCCGTGATCGTCGAACCCAGGACGGGGTGCGCCACGGAGCTTGGGTGGGACCCGGGGCGACGCGACCGACATGGAGCGCGCGCCGAGGTGGTGCGCGCGTCGGTCTCTGGAGGATTTGATGACCATGCTCGAGAACTTCAAGCGCGTCGCGATCGCGATGGCCCTGTGCGTTCCCCTCGCCGCCTGCGGCGGCTCGGACGACTCCGGCTCCATGTCCGGCGACACGGAGGCGACGACCGGGGACGAGGCGATGGAGGAGTCGATGGACGAGACCGCGAGCGCGGACATCGTCGACACCGCGATCGCGGCCGGGCAGTTCGAGACCCTCGTGGCCGCCGTGCAGGCCGCCGGTCTCGTCGAGACGCTCCGCGGCCCCGGGCCCTTCACCGTGTTCGCGCCCACCGACGAGGCCTTCGCCGCGCTCCCCGACGGCACGGTCGAGTCGCTGCTCCAGCCCGAGAACCGCGACCAGCTGGTGGCGATCCTGACCTACCACGTGGTCAGCGGGGACGTGCGCGCGGCGGACGTCGTGAACATGACCGAGGCGACGACCGTGCAGGGCGCCACCCTCGACATCGACGCCTCGGACGGCAGCGTCCGGGTCGGCGAAGCGACGGTGGTGCAGGCCGACGTCGCGGCGTCGAACGGCGTCATCCACGTCATCGACCGCGTCCTGATGCCCCCGAGCTGACGAGAGCGCGCCAACTCCCCGGAGCCCGCGTCGACCCGCTCGGCGTGGGGTTCTCTTGTGGTGCCTTCCTCCGTGAGAAACACTCGGGCGGTGACCGACCCCGGACATGCCGACACCGTGCACGGCATCGAGGACCCGCTCCGCGGGAAGCTCGTCGATGGGCGCTATCGGATCATGAACCGCCTCGGGGAGGGCGGGATGGGTCTCGTCTACGAAGCCCGACACGAGGTGCTCGGCACGCCCCTCGCCATCAAGGTGCTCCGCAGCGACGCGGCCAAGGACGCCGAGGCGCTCGAGCGGCTGAAGCGCGAGGCGATGAGCGCGTCGGCCATCGGCAGCAAGCACATCGTGGACGTCAGGGACTTCGGTCGGCTGCCGGACGGCTCGCCGTACGTCGTGATGGAGAAGATCGACGGGACGGATCTGTACAACGCCATCCGGGCGGGGCGCTTCGACTGGCCGCGCGCCAAGCACGTCGCGAGGCAGATCGCCGAGGCCCTGGCCGCGGCGCACGAGCGCGGGATCGTGCACCGCGATCTCAAGCCGGAGAACGTGCTGCTCACCACCCAGGGTGAGCGAGACGACTTCGTGAAGATCGTCGACTTCGGGATCGCGAAGATCGCGGGGACCGAGAAGATCACGCAGGCGGGGCGCGTGATGGGCACGCCCGAGTACATGGCGCCCGAGCAGTGTTCGGGGCACGCGGTGGATCACCGCGCCGACATCTACGCGCTCGGCGTGCTGATCTTCGAGATGGTCACGCGGCAGCTCCCGTTCCGGAACAAGGACCTGATGGAGCTGCTCCGGATGCAGATCCGGGATCGCCCGCCAGACGTCTCGTCGAAGGTGCCCGAGGACGCCGACCTGCCCGCGCGGCTCGACTGGCTGGTGCACCGGTGCCTGGCGAAGGACCGCGCGGAGCGCTTCCAGACGATGCACGAGCTCGTTCGCGCGCTCGACGACCTCGAGGCGGACGAGGCGCTGGTCGGCGCCGACTCGAGCGCCGAGGTGGAGGCGCACGCGCCCATCCCGACCCCGCGCGAGGTGTCACCGCCGCAGCGCAAGGCGCCGCTGATGTGGGCCGCCGCGTTCGCGGTGCTCGCCATGGTGGGTGGGGTGAGCTTCGGGCTGTGGATGCTCGAGCCGGAGGCGGCGGGAGAGACGCTCGCGGCGGTCGATCCGGCCCCGCCCGCGGCCGCGGCGCCTCTGGATGAGCCAGCGCCCGACCCGGCGCCGCTCCCTGCGGCCGCGGCGGAGGCGCCATCCCTGCTCACCCTCGAGTCGGATCCGCCCGGTGCGCGCGTCTACCGCGACGAAGGGCTGATCGGCGAGACGCCGCTCCGGATCGTGCACCCCGAAGAGGGCGAGCGCGTGGAGCTGGTGCTGCGCGCGGAGGGCTACGAGGAGCACCGCGCGGTGCTGGCCGCGCAGACGGGAGACGCCCTGCGCGTGGTGCTCGAGCCGCTCCCCTCGCGCCCTCGCCAGGCCGCGCCCCCCGCCGAAGAGGCGACCGAGGTGGCGCCGACCTCGCCGAGACCACCCCGGCCGGAGACCCGGCGCGAGCGGCCGTTCTTCAACCCCTGGGATGAGTGAGCTCCACGCCGTCCTCGCGGCCGCGCTCTCGCGCCGCGCCTCGCTCTTCGACGCGCTCGCCGCCGAGGGGACCGACTGCTTCCGTCTGCTGCACGGCGCGACGGAGGGGGCGCCCGGGCTGACGGTCGATCGCTACGGCTCGGTGCTGCTCGTGCAGACGGGCCGCGAGCCGCTCCAGACGAGCCCGGAGCAGCTGGCCGAGGTGGTGGAGCGCGAGACGGGGTGGAGGCTGACCCCGGTCTGGAATCACCGGCCCGCGTTTCGGCGGGAGGGCTTCGAGGCGCACCATCCGCTCGCGGAGCTCGGGCCGCGCACCGCCCGCGAGGGAGGGCTGACCGTCCAGGTCGACCCGCGCCACGGCGGGCTCGACCCGCTGCTCTTTCTCGATCTGCGCGCGGGGCGTCGCGCGGTCCGCGAGCGCGCGCGCGGCGGCGAGGTGCTCAACCTCTTCTCCTACACGTGCGGGGTCGGGCTGGCCGCGGCGGCCGGCGGGGCGCGTCGCGTCGACAACGTGGACTTCGCGCGGAGCGCGCTCTCGGTCGGGGCCACCAACGCCGCCCTCAACGGGCTGACCGGGCCCTGGCATCGCTTCGTGCACGAGGACTTCTTCCCCGCGGTGCGTCAGCTGGCGGGGCTCCCGGTGAAGGGCCGTCGGGCCCGGACGCGCACGTATCTCCGCCTCGCCCCGCGGCAGTTCGACGTCGTCGTGCTCGACCCGCCGCGCTGGGCCAAGACGCCGTTCGGGGCCGTCGATGTCGTGCGCGACTACCCCTCGCTCCTCAAGCCCTCCCTGCTCTGCGTCCGCCCGGGGGGCTGGATCCTGGCCACCAACCACGTGCCCGCCGTGACCCTCGAGGACTTCCAGCGCGTCCTCGAGCGCACGGTCGAGAAGAACGGCCGGGCTGTCGAGTCGCTCGAGGTGATCGTGCCCGACGAGGACTTCCCGAGCCCGGACGGCCGGCCACCCCTCAAGATGCTGCTCGCCCGGCTGCGTTGACCGGGGGTCATCGGGAGGCCTACCTTTTTCTCATGACTTGTCGTGGCTTCCCGTCCGCGCTCGCGGCGCTCCTCGCGCTGGGGTGCTCCTCCATCATCAGTCCCGACGACGGTCGCCTCGGCGGAGACCCCGGGGTGGACGCGAGCGTGAGGGATTCGGGGACGGGCAGCGGCGACGCGGACGTCGACCCCGACAGCGGCGTGGAGCGCGACTCGGGGCCTCCCGTCGAGTGCGGAGACACCCCGCGCTGCGAGGGCGACAACCTCGTCTCGTGCGTCGCCGGCATGGAGGCTCGCCAGGACTGCCGCGCGCGCGACGCGTACTGCGAAGCCGGCGCGTGCGTGGACTGGGTCTGCGAGCCTGGCAGCCGCGAGTGCAACGACGACCTCAGCGCCACGATCATCTGCGACGCGCGCGGCCGGACTGCGGCGGAGTCACCGTGCACCGGCGGCTCGTGTGATCCCGACACGGGCAACTGCGGCGACCGGCCCTCGATGTGCGACGGACTGCCCGAGATCGAGGTGGGCGACACCGTCGGCATCGACCTGTGCGGCGAGAGCGACGACGAGACCTTCGTCCCCATGGGCCCCAACTGCGCGTCCGACTCACGCGCCGACGTGGGCGATCGCGTCTTCCGGCTCGAGGTCACCTCCCCCCAGAACCTCGTCATCCAGCTGTCCGACGACGACACCCGCGCGGCCATCGACACGGTGCTCTACGTGCGATCGGTGTGCGACGTCGCCGGCAGTCAGATCGCGTGTGACGACGACGAGCCCTGCGGCATGTTTCCCTTCCCGGGCTCCTGCACCGACGGGGTCGCGCTCGGCATCTCGCGCATCCGCGATCGCTTCGAGCCGGGCGTCTACTACATCGTCATCGACGCGTTCGAGTACACGAGAGGCGAGCGCCGTTACGGGTGCGGGGACGTCGAGCTGACGGTGCGCCGCGCGGGGTGAACCTCCTCCTGCTCGAGCCCGAGGAGATCGACGCCTACGGGGAGGCGACGGTCACGGGGACGCGCGCGAAGCACCTGATCGACGTGCTCGGCGTGCAGCCGGGGCAGTCCGTCCGCGCCGGGATCGTCGACGGAGGCGTCGGGCGCGCCGACGTGCGCGCGGTGGAGGCCGGCCGCATCCGCCTCGCGCTGCGCGTGGGTGAGCCGCCCGAGCGGCCTCCCCTCGACCTGCTGCTGGCGGTCCCGCGGCCCAAGGTGCTCAAGCGGCTCTGGGCGCCGATCGCCTCGCTCGGCGTCGGGCGCGTATGGCTCACGAACGCCGAGAAGGTCGAGCGCTTCTACTTCGACTCGCACGCCGTGCGGCCCGAGACCTACCGCCCGCGGCTCCTCGAGGGGCTCGCCCAGGCGCGGGACACGCGGGTGCCCGTGGTCGAGGTGCACAAGTCGCTCAAGGCGCTCGTGGAAGATCGGATCGAGCCGCTCGACGCGCGCCGCGTGCTCGCCGACCCCGAGTTCGATCGCGGCGCCTACGAGACCGTGGCGGGCACCTCCCCCGGCCGGCGCGTGATCCTCGCCCTCGGCCCCGAGGGGGGCTGGAGCGCGTACGAGCGCGACCTGTTCCTCCGCCACGGCTTCGTCGGCGTCGGCATGGGGCCACGCGTGTTGCGTCTGGACACTGCGGTCGTCGCGCTCCTGGCGATGGCTCACGAGGCGCTGCGCTCGCGATAGCGCTCGTGGCTGGACGCGGGGGGCTCGCGAGGTCAGGGTTCGGGCGTGAGCGAAGAGCCGAGCGAAGTGGAGATGCAGGTCGAGAAGGGGCGACGCCTCGTGGTGGCCATCGCCGTGAGCCTCATCGGCTCGATCGTGCTCCTCGCCGCGCTCGGCATGACCGTGCTCAACGCCGTCCCGATCCAGCTCGCCGTGACGGGCCTGTTGCTCTTCCAGATCTTCCGCGGCCGCAGCTGGGCGCGCTGGGTCCTGGTGGCGTTCACCGGCCTCGCCGCCGTGGGCACGGTGGGGCCCCTGGTCTCGGCGGGGCATTGGCCGCCGATCCCGCTGGCCCTCGCCGCTGTCTATGCAGCTTGCGCAGCCGCGCTCGCGTTCAGCCCCTCGGTCGCGCGCTTCATGGAGGCGCGCCAGCGGGCCGAGCGCTGACTACTTCGCCTTGCTCAGGTCGATCCCGAGCAGCTTCCACGCGCGGGGATCGTAGCCGTTGAGCGTCTGGACCTCGCGCGCGACCCTCACGGTCTCCGGCGTGGCGGAGAAGCCCGACTGGAGCACGCCGTTCTTGCGGATCGAGCCGAGGGTCTCCCCGAGCGCGAGCAGCTCCGACGCGTGGCTGACCACGTCGCTCGGCTGGAGCGGCTGACCCGATCGGCCCTGCTTCAGCTCCTTCAGGAGGCGACGGCGCCGCTTCTCCGTGCGGCCGTCGCGCACGCCGTGCGCCTTGCGCTCGAAGAGCTGGTTGAGCGCGCGCGCCACGCGGCGCTTCGCCACCGCCTCGCGACTGCCACGACGGTTTTCGGTCTTCTTCTTTCGGGGGCTCGCCATCGCGGCTGTCCATAGCTCATGCTCCCGACGTGCGCACGCTCTCGAAGGACGACGCGCGACGCTTCTTGCTCCGCCACCTCGGCCTCGATCGCTGGCGCCGCGGCGCGCGTGGGATCCGCGCGACCCTCGAGGGGCTCGGGTGCATCCAGCTCGATCCCCTCGACGCGATCGGCACCAACGCCGACCTCGTGACGCTGGCGCGGGTCGACGGAGTGCGGCGCGGTGACGTGTACGACGCGCTCCTGCCGCGCCACGCCTTCGAGCACTTCGCCAAGGAGCGCTGCCTGGTCCCCGCGCGCGCCTTCCCCCAGTACCGAGACCGCGCGATCGCGACGCCCTGGTGGCGCCTCCACGCGCGCAGCGAGCGCGTGCCCACGCCCGTCCTCGAGGCGGTCTACGAGGAGGTCGCGCGCCACGGGCCGAAGAGCGCGGCGGAGCTCTCGGACCACGGCGCGGTCGAGGCGCTGGACTGGAGCGGATGGAAGGGCACCTCGCGCATGACGACGATGGCGCTCGAGATCCTGTGGACGCGCTGCCGCGTCGTCGTGTCCGGCCGCGCGAGTGACGGCGCCAAGCGCTACGACCTCCCGTCGCGCGCGCTCCCCGATCACCACGACGCGCCGGCCGCGGAGTACGGCCCGTGGGCGCTCCGGGAGCGGGTGGCCTCGGCGGGGCTGCTCGCGCGCGCGGTGGGACCGAGCTGGTCGATGCTGCGCGACGTCCGACACACGCTCACGGAGGCGATGCTCGCCGAGGGCGCGGTGGAGGCGGTCACCGTCGAAGGCTCGAGCCGCCCCTACCTCGCGCCGGCCGGGCTCTCCATCCCGCGTCGCCTGAAGGACGACGGGCGCATGCGCGTGCTCGGTCCGCTCGATCCCTTGCTGTGGGATCGAAAGCTCGTGCGGCAGATCTTCGGCTTCGACTACGTCTGGGAGGTCTACAAGCCGGCGTCCGCGCGTCGGTGGGGCTGGTATGTCTGCCCGCTGCTGCACCGTGGCGAGCTGGTCGGTCGCGTCGAGGCGAAGGTCAGCGGCGACACGCTCGTGGTGCAGCGGCTCTGGCGGGAAGAGGGCGTGGACTTCGACGAAGACGCCTTCGATCGAGCGCTGGAGCGCCACGCCGAGGCATGCCGCGCCACCGCGGTGAAGCGCCTGCGCGCCGCGCGGCGGCGCTGAAGGTCACCTGGCTCGGGCCGTGCACAACACCTCGGCATGAAGATGACGAAGACGACGAGCACCCTCCCCAGCCTCGTGAAGAACCTCGCGATCGTGGCCCTCGCGGTGGTCGCGGCCTGGTTCGTCCTCGGTCTGGTGGGCGTACATTTCGCGCTCTGGACCTCGCTGGCGCTGTCCCTGGTCCTGACCGCCGTGCTGACGCTGGCGATGGGCGCGTTCCGCCGCCGCAGCGTGTGAGCGTCAGGCGTCGAAGAAGTCGATCAGCGCCGTGACCAGAGCCGCGGTGCCGAGCACGACGGACTCTCCCACGGTCTCCACCGTGGGAGACGACGGCGCGTGGACCGTGACGGAGCCCGGCGAGAGCGCCCGTTGACGCCGCGCGGCGAGCTCGCGCGCCTGCTTCTCGTGCTCCGGGCGGTGACGGAGCCCGCCGCTCGCGACGAACTCGAGCACGTGCGTCAGCTCGTCGGGGTCGAACCAGGTCCCGTGCGAATGGCAGACGTCGACGATGACGCCCGAGCTGCGCCCGAAGTTCTTCCGCATCATCACCTTCTGGCAATGCGGGCAGGCGCGGTAGGTCACCTCGGCCGCGGCCTTGTCGCGCTGCGTCCGGGGTCTTTCGACGACCGTGGCCTCGCTCTCCACGGCGCGCTCTCGCACGAGCCGCGAGAGCGTCGTCTGCTCCACGAACACGCCCCCGCACGCTGCGCACTCCTCGATGCGGTGCTCGCCCACGTCGATGAGGTGCAGCACGTCGCCGTCGCATCCCGGGCAGCGGTGCTCGGTCGGACCGAGGTCGCCCTCGAGCCCCAGCGTCGCGCCGCACTGCGCGCAGGCCATCGTCCCGGCGAACGAGAGATCGAAGCAGCGCCAGCAGCGCACGCTCGCCAGCTCCACCGCGCAGTAGGCGCAGCGTCGCGCGCCCTGGTCGAGGAAGCCGCCGCAGCTCGGGCACTTCAGCGCCTTGGCCTCGTCGGCGGTCCCCTTCGTCGCGGGGACGTGGCCCTCCGGCACGGGCGATAGGTCACACAGACACGGCGGCGCTTTCGCGGCTCCGGCGCTCAGCGCTCCGCCGCACTCCTGACAGGTCTCTACCACGGCCTCCGAGTCTACCAACACGCGGCCTCAACCCGGGAGCCCGCTGATTCATTCGGGCGGCGCGCCTCGCTCTCAGCCCATCAGTCGGCCAGCGCCCAGTGCGGCCCGGCGCTCCAGCCGAGCCACCGTCGCTCGCCGCCCGGGCCTCGTCCGCTCTCGTCGAAGCGCCCCCCGCTCATCACCCAGCGGAGGCCCGCGACCGCGGGGGCGAGGCGGCGCCGGACCGCCTCGTCCAGCTCCGCGAGCGTCGCCTCCGCGGCGGCCAGTGTCTCCCGCTGCGCTCCCTCGTCGAGGATGGACACGAAGAAGAGCGCTTGTCGCCACGCGTAGGCGCTGCTCTTGATGGCTCGCAGCCGGTTGTGGTGGTCGGGCGCGCGCTGCGCCTGTCGGACGAGCGCGAAGCGGACGCTGCGAAGCGCGAGGTCGGGCCCTCGTTCGCGCAGGGCGCCTCGCAGATCGAGCGCGTCGACCAGCACCGCGAGGTTGTGGGTCGTCAGGATCTGAGCCTGCTCGAGGATGGCGCCGTTGCGCGCGACGAAGGAGCCGCTGTCCCCGGCCTCTCGCGCTCGCTTCGCGCAGAGAGCCCCGAACGGCTCGCTCACGCGCTTCCCCCACCGCGTCGCGGCGGGCTCGCGCTCCCACCGCTCCGGCAGATCGTAGTAGCGCGCGTAGAGCGTGCCCCGCAGGGCGTCCGTCGCGCGTCGGGCCGCCGCCGCCCACTTCTCGGTGAACACCCCCATGAAGATGTCGGCCGCGACCTCCTCGACGAGCGGGAGATCGAGCTGCGCCTGCTCGGAGAGCGTGCGCAGCTCGCGCACGAGGCGGTTCGGGATCAGCGTCTCCGGGAACCCGGTCAGGGCGATCAGCGTCGCCTCTCGCGAGGTCTCTCGCGCGATGGCCTTCGCGTCGCCGCCGGATCCGCGCAGCGAGCCCAGCGCCGCGACCCAGGGCAGCTCCTCCACGCGCACCTGGTGATCGAGACGCAAAAGGAGGAGCGAGCGTCGGCGCCGGAAGGCGGCGTACAGCTGCGCGAAGAGCGCTCGCCCCACGGGGTCGTCGATGCCCACGGCCGCCACGCTCGCGGTGAGCTGCGGCAGCACGAGCGCGAGCACCTCCGCGGAGCCGATCACGCCGCGCTCGACCAGCTCGTCGAGCGGCGCGTCGAGGGCACGGGCGACCCTTCGCGCGCATGACTCCGGCACACGCGCCCCCGCAGGGACCCGCTCGCTCTCGCCCTCGCCGACGGGCGCGAGGACCTCGTCCAAGGTGGGCAGCCCGCTCTCCGGGGGCTTCGTGTCCAGCCGCGCCGCGACGACGCAGGCGACCTCGGCGTGGAGGGGTCGCGCGGCGATGGCGCCCTGCTCGGCCCGCAAGGATGCATGCGATGTGGAAGACGGCGCCCCGTGGCGAAGCGTGGCGTTCGCGAGGGCGCGTCGGATACGGCCGACATCCCGCCCCCCGAGGGCGGCGCTGTCATGGGGGCAGCGCTCCAGGGCGTCCAGGAGCACGCGGAGGTTGCTCTTGCGGTGGGCGTGCTTCCCGGTGAACGGGTGCGCCTCCTTCGCCGCGACGAAGTCGGCGAGCCAGCGATCGCGTCGCTCGATCCAATCGGACGGCCAGCGACGGCAGGGCCAGCCTCCCCAGACAGCGCCGGCCTCGAGCCGCGGCGCCTCTCCCTCGACCGTGTCCAGCCAGAGCGTGACGAGCCGATCCGCGAGCGGGTTCCACACCGCGAGCGTCGCGTTCATCGTCGCCACGTGAGGGTTGACGCGCACGTCCCACAGCTGGCGCGCCACCTCCCCCGCGGTCGCCACGTGCACCGTCTGGCTCGAGGGTCGGGGCTCGGCGGGGCGCGGGTAGAAGCGCAGCCGATGCATGAGCGGCCGCAGCGCCTCGACCACCTCGAGCGCCTCCACCTCACGCCCCACGTGGAGCAGCCAGGCGACCACCAGCCAGGCGCTCTCCTCGGGGACGTCGACCCGGTACGCGCCGGAGCGCGCCATCGCGACGAGCTCTCGCAGCCCCTCGTCTCGCAAGAACCAGAGGTTGAGCTTCTCGCGGGGCGTCTCGCCAGGGGCGTCGGCGGGCAGCGACGCGAGCCACGCCTCCTCGTGCGCGCGCAACGAGCCCTCTGCCATGTAGCGGCCCGTCGCGAAGCCGCCGTGCGCGACCTCGAGGGTGACCCACGCCGGGGTGTCGGCGACCGGCGTCCGCGAGCCGACGTCCAGCGTCCCGTCTCGCATCCCTCCGAAGATCGCGCGCCAGGCGTCGGCCTTGGCGAGCGCCCGCTCGCGGGTCGCGGCGACCGGGTGGACCACCGCGGTGCGCAGCGCGCGCTCGAGCTGGGCGAAGGCGTAGCCGGGGTTGGCAGCGTGACGTTCGTCGGACATGAACCTGGCGGCGGGACTCGCACCCGCGCCCTGCCGGTAAGGAGCCGGCCGCTCTGCTGCTGAGCTACACCAGGAGAGACGTGGAGGCGGGATTCGAACCCGCGCCCTCCCGGGTAACAGCCGGGCGCCCACCGCCGGGCTCCTCCACGAGTCAGGAGAGGATGGCAGGTTGTCGGGCGTCAGTCGAGCGCGGCGAGCTGGGCCGCGAGCTTGGCGCCGCGCTCGGGGTCGACCATCCGGACGTAGGCGATCATGCCGCGGACGTGGGCCTCGAAGTGGGGGTGCCCGCTCGTGTTCTGCGCGGACAGGCCGGTCTTCTTTGCGTTGTGCAGGATGGCGCGGAGGCGGCGGATCTCGGCGCGCGGCACGGAGAGCTTGTCGTTGACGACGACGCCGGTGACCGTCTGCTGGCCGCCGCTCTTCTGGACGCGGCCCTTCTTCTCGTTGATGCGGAAGCCCTCTTCCGTCACGACGTGACGCACGGTGGCGATCAGGGCGCCGACCTGGGTGTCGTCGTCGCGGCTGAAGGTCAGGTCGTCGGCGTAGCGCGTGTACGTCCAGCCGTGCTTCTTCGCGAGGCCGGTCAGGCGGCGGTCGAGCTTGCGCGCCACGAGGTTGCTCAGCGCGGGGCTGGTGCAGGCCCCCTGCGGGAGCGCGCGCGGGCCGACGGCGACGCGGTAGGGCTTGCCGTCGTAGCGGACCTCGCGCCTCGGGGCCTCGGTGGTCAGGAGCGCGAGCACGGTCGCGGCGGCGGGGGAGTAGCCGAGCGACACGAAGAGGCCGCGCACGCGGGGGAAGGTGATGGTGCCGAAGAAGTCCTCGAGGTCGAGGTTCACCACCACGCGGCGGCCGACGTGAGGGCGCGCGTTGGTCACGGTGGAGCGGCCGGGCACGAAGCCGTGCGCCGCGTCTTCGGTGCCGCACCTGCGCAGCACGCTCTCCAGGATCCAGGTCTGGGTGGCGCGGAGCGCCTTCTTGGGAGAGCTCAGCCGCCGCGTGCCGCCGCTCCGCTTGGGGACCTCGAACTGCACGTAGTGACCCTGCTCGGAGGCCTCGGCGTGGAAGGCGAGCCAGCGCAGGCGCGGCACGGTCAGGCCGAGCGCCTTCGCGACGTCGGCGGGGGTGGCGAGCACGGGCAGCCCCGCCTCGGCGAGCTTCTCGACGTTGGCGCGACGGTCGTTCAACCGGCCGCTGACGCCGCGGCCGAGGAAGATGATGTCCTCGGCCTTGCGGCGCGCGATCTCGGCCGCGCGCTGCTTCTTCTTCTCGGCCGCCTCGGCCTTCTTGCGCGCTCTCTCCCGCTTCGCCTCCTCGCGCAGCGCCTGGATCGCGTCGTCGGCGCTCTTCTGGGCCCGCGCCTTCGCGAGGCGCGTCGCGTCCTTGTGCTCGAGCCAGAGATCACCGACGCGGTGGATCTCCGCGATCTCCTCCTCGGTGAAGAAGCCCCGCAGCACGAGGCCGCGGTCGACCAGCGCGGTGCGCTCGTCGCTCTGCGGCGGGATCACGTCGACGCGCCCGATCCACGCGGTGCGCCACGGCTCGATGGTGAGGGCCCGCGCGCGCAGCTCCGCCGCGGTGAGCGTCATGAGCGGGCCCGCCGCGTAGGGGTCGGGGAGGGCCTTCTCCTTCCCCTTCTGCTTCGCGCTCGTCTTGGTCGGGGAGGCGGGCGTCGCGACGGGCGGCGGCGGCGTGGTCGGCTGGTTCGGGGACGCGCCGATCGGGTGGTAGATCCAGACGCTCCGGCCCGCGACGCTCAGCAGCGTGCGCTCGAAGTCGTAGGCGCCGGGCACGCCGCGCTCGTGCAGGGCGTCCATGACGTCGGCGACCGTGTCGTGCGCGACGTCGTGTCCGCCGCGCCGCAGGGCGTCGGTGATGTTGACGGGCGAGAACTGCCGGCCGCGCTCCATCCACTCGATCATGTGGGCGCGAACGGCGCTCTCGATCGGATCGGTGCCCCTGGGCTCACCCCCTCCGAAGAAGCGTTTGACGTCGTCCCAGAATCCCACCGTTCACCCTCGTGATGATCGGGTGGCGTGCGCTCCAGCTCCTCGAGGAGAGACTCTCGAGAGATCGACTCTCGGTCCGAGGACCACGTCCGATCACCCAGGGGGCACGGGTCCCCTGCGGCGCTCAGACTCTCCCGAGTCGCCCTTCGTGAGCGCTGCAGGGGACCTGTGCCCCCCACAGAACATCGGGCGTGGGAGTGAATGGAAGGCAAACCTCCACCACGGCGGAACGCCGCGGCATGTTGGGCTCGGTCCTCCCGAGAGTCTCTCCTCGCGAAGCTGGATCGTCGCTCACCCCTCTCTATCGGCTCTTCTTTCGGAAGAGGCTCCCACCGAATCCGTCGGCGGTCATGAAGTCTTCGCCCACCGTCGCCTGAAGCCGCAGCGCGATGAGGTGGCGGCACGGCCCCTTCTTCAGCTTGAAGCGGTGGAAGTGGCTGCAGCCGCAGCGCGCGCGTGTCTGTACGCCGTCGGCGTCGAAGAGGCTCTCACACTCGTAGGTCTTCACCTTCGCGACCACGAGGCGCTTGCCTTCGATACGCTCGTCCCGCGCGATCTTCACCTTCCGCTCGACGAAGAGCGCGCGCCCCTTCGTCAGCTCCTCCGGCTCCGGGCCGAGCTGCGCCTCGCCGAGCGCGACGTCGACCACCTGCCGCCAGCGGTACGCGCCGGCCGAGAAGTCGTAGATGGCCTGCCCCTGCTCGCAGAGCCGATGCATCGCCGCCTTCACCGCGCCCTCGTCCTGCCCCGTGGCCGCCGCGATCTCGCCCGCGCTCGCCGTGCGCTCGCCGCGGAGGAAGGTGGCCGACCTCTCGACCGCGCTCGGGGTCGGCTGCCAGGTGCCGCTGAGGAGCTGGAGGTTGCCGCCGCTCGTCCAGTCGTTCGCGGTCCAGCCGCTGAGCGCGAGCACGAAGCGCATCTCGCCCAGGTGGGCGACCCAGATGTGCGGCATGCCCGAGCCGAGCAGGTGCACCTCGAAGCGATCCGCGATGGGCAGGAGCCGCGCGAGCACCATCAGGCGGCGCCGGCCCCAGACCTTGATCTCCTCCTTGCGCTCACCCTCGTACGCGCGGCCGCGGCTCGGGATCACCACCTCCCACGGATCGAGCACGAGGTTCGCGGGGCGGCCGGGCGCGAGGTCGAAGCGGATGGAGCGCGGCCCGCGCTTCTCGCGGTGGCGGCGCAGGTGCGCGAGCATCGAGTAGACCGCCTCGACCGGGAGATCGACGCGGCGCGAGGGGAGCGCGGTGGCGGCGGAGATCTGCCCGAACCCGCGGAGCCAGCTCGGCGGCAGATCGATCTTCTCTTCGCGCACGCCGCTCGCGCCCTCGGTGCTCACCTCGAAGCCCTCGGGGTCGACGTGGAGCCGCGTCTCGCGGTAGCTGCGGAGCGTCTGGAAGTGGTCGAAGAGCCCGAGCGAGTAGTCGACGTTGGTCGTGCCGACGCTCGCGTCTTGCTTGCCGGCGAAGCCGTTGCGGTCGAGGAGCAGGCAGCCGTAGCTCGACTCGTCCTTGGCGAAGCACTCGAAGAAGACGGCGTCGGGCGCGACGGTGACGACCGGGTCGCAGGGCACGAGGTGCCGGAAGAGCTGCGGGTCGAAGAGCATCAGCTCGCGCGCCCAGCGGCGCCGCTTCTGCCAGTAGACCTGGTGCAGGCGCCGGAAGTCGGCCTCGAGGCCCTTCGGCATCGGCTTGGCCTTCACCTCGGCCAGCGCCTTCTCCGTCTCCCGGGCCACGATGGCGGACCGCAGCTCGGCCTCCTCGAGCTTCTTGCGCTCGAGGAACGCCTCGTACACCGCCTTGTCCTTGCGGTGGAAGCGCTCGTCGCCGACGACCACGTCGTGCAGCGCGCTGATCGCCTCACGGAAGCGCACCGGATCGCGCAGCTGCCCGTCGAACCAGACGCGCTCGCGCGCGAGGTTGGGCGCGAGCTTCACCGCCGTGCGGTAGGGGCCGGCCGCGACCTGGCTCGACCCCTTGTAGGCCAGCGTGTACCTCACGCGCGCGCCTCCGTCTCGGGGAAGAGCGACAGCTCGGGGACGTGGCGCGCGATCGCGTCGCGCAGGCTCGGGCTCTCGAAGGCGGCGCGAGACACCGCGGCCAGCGCGCTCCGGCGCTCGGCCTCGCGCACGCTGCGGAGGGCGACGCGGAGGATCGGCAAGAGCGCGTCGGCTCGCTCGGGCTCCTTCACCACGCGGTGCGAGATCTGCCGCAGCGCCCTGCGCTTGGCCGAGAAGCCGCGGTGCACCGACAGGAGCGTCGTGGCCCAGAGGTGCTCCACCTGCTTCGGGTCCAGCGCGCCCTCCCGCGCCTCGAGGTGCGCGACCAGGAAGTGCTGCGCGTCCGGGTAAGGCGACTCGGCGAGCGCGGCCCAGAGCGTCGCGTCGTCACGGAAGCGCTCCGTGGCCGCGAGCACGTCGAGGGCCAGCGCGCGCACGTTCGCGTGGCGGGCGTCGAGCAGATCGCGGAGGTGCTCGGGCTTGCCGTTCTCGGCCGTCACGAAGCCGAGCAGCCACGCCGTCGCCTTCTCGCGCACCGGCTCGCAGGGCGCGTCGGCGAGCGTCATCGCGACGTGCAGCTCCGTGTCGTCCTTCGGCGCGCGCTCGAGGAGCCACTCGAGCCCCAGCTCGGCCACGGGCAGCGGCCGCGCGCTCGCCAGCTTCACGAGCGCCTCGAAGTCGAGCCGGTCGGGGGTGACGAGCTTCTTCACCAGCCCGCACAGGGTGGGGAGGATGTCGGGGTTGTCGAGCGAGAGGAGCTCGAGCCACTCGGTCACCGCGAGCTTGCCGAGCCCCTCGGCCTTCTCGAGCAGGCTCGCGGCGAAGACCTGCACGTCGGGGTAGGGGCAGAGCAGGAGCGGCTGCAGCTTGCGCCCGTCGATCCCCGCGAGCGCCTCGGCCTCCTCGCGCTCGAGCCAGGCCACGATCCAGCGGCGCACGAAGAGGCAGTCCGAGCGGAGCAAGGTCCGGAGCAGCGGCTCGCTCTGGCCGCGCCAGGCGTCGGGGTTCCGGGGCGCGGGCGTCAGCTCCGCGAGCTGTCGGCCGCGGGCCACCCGCACGCTCCGCGAGTCGCGCGAGAGCACGTCCGAGCCGTAATAGAGCAGGTTGGTCAGCCCGTAGACGTCGAGCACGTTGATCGCCTCGGGCAGGTGCTCGTCGCGATAGAGCGGCAGCGCCCGCAGGACGCCGGCCACGTACCGCTCGGGCTCCCGGTAGGCGAGCTGGCGGAACCAGCGGTAGGCGCGGCGGCGGAGGTACTGCCGGGTCGGGGAGTGGAACCAGTTCGCCTGGTAGTGCCACGCGCCCTTCGGCGCGCGCTGGCGGAGCCGGTAGGCCGCTTCGGACCACTCGCGCTTCGGGTCCGGGTAGGCCTTCACCCGCAGCCGCACCAGGCGCGTCTCTCTCGCGTACCAGTCGTAGCGCTGCACGACCTTCAGGGTGCGTCGGTCGAGCCGGTCGAACGCGCAGAGGAAGTGCGCCATCAGCGCGTCGTCGCCGGCGCCCTCGGCGAGCCGGAGCAGCGCCTTGACCAGCGCGCGGTGCCGCGGCCGGTCGCACCCGTCGTCGACGTAGGCGATGAGCTGCCGCCGCGCCCAGGGGCGACGGTCGCGGTACCACTTGGTCGCGAGCGCCTTGAGCTTCCCGTCCTCGGTGCAGCCGAGCACGTCGTCGAGGAACCGCGGGTCCTCGCTCTCGAAGCGCTCCTCGAGGAGCACGAACGGCACTCTCGTGGCGACGTCGCTCACGGCGCGAGACGCTCCCACGCGCTCTCGATTCGGTCAACGGCGCTCATGACGCCGAGAACATCCGCGCCAGCGCCTCCACTTCTTCCCTCCAGTGTTCTCCTCGAGGGCCGCGGCGGTCACACGAGGTACTTCAGGTCGGCGTGGAAGGTCGGATAGGCGTACGACCGGCTCTTCAGATACGACGCCGTCCATCCGTGCTCGATGGCGCTCGCGAAGGCGTGCACGGTCTCGGCCGCGCCGTGCCCGACGAGATGGGCGCCGACCACGCGGTCGGTGCCCCGCTCGACGAGGACCTTCGCCCACGCGGCCTCCTCGGCGTAGGTGCGCGCCGAGCGCCAGGAGCGCATGTCGGAGACCTTCACGCCGACGTCGAGGCCTCGGTCCGCGGCCGCTCGCTCGGTGAGCCCGACCGAGGCCAGGGTCGGTACCGTGTAGATGGCGGAGGGGATGGCGTCGTAGCGGGGCTCCGTCTCTTGGCCGTGCACGATGTGGCGTCCCGCGAGCTTCCCTTCGAGGGTGGCCACCGGAGAGAGGAGGGGGCGTCCCGGGAGCGCGTCGCCGGCGAAGAACACGCGACCGTTCTCCGCGCTCCGGAAGGGGCCCGCGAGCGGCACGGTGGCGCCGTCCCAGGAGATCCCGGCCGCGTCGAGCGCGAGCCCGGAGAGGGCCGGGGCGCGGCCGGCGGCGTTGGCCACGACGTCGACGCGCAGCGGGTCGGTCTCCCCCGCGACTTTGACCGCGAGCGAGCCGTCGCCGTGCCGCGCGAGCGCCTCGACGCGCACCTCGGTGCGCACCTCGATGCCGATCGCTTTGCTGACGCGGACGAGCTCGGCCACCTGGTCCGCGTCGTTTCGCGGGAGGGGACGCTCGGCCACCTCGAGCAGCGTCACCTGGCTGCCCGCGCGCGCGAGCACGTGCGCCAGCTCGAACCCGATGACGCCCGCGCCGACGAACGCGATCGAGCGAGGCTGCGCCTCGCGCGCGAGCAGATCGGCGCTGCTGAGCGCGTGCTCGAAGCCGGGGATCGCGAGCTGGCGCGGCGCCGAGCCCGTCGCCACGAGGATCTTCTCGGCTGTGAAGCGACGTCCGTCCACCTCGATGGAGTCCTCCGAGACGAAGCGTGCGTGGCCCTTCATCAGCTCGATGCCGCGGCGCGCCAGGCTCTCGGCGAACTGCGCAGGCACGCCCTCGACGAAGGTGCGCTCGCGCCGGATGAGCTGCCCCCAGTCCAGCTTCGGCTCGCTCACCGTGATGCCGTGCGCCGACGCCCGGCGAATGACGTCGAGCGCCTCGGCCGCGGCCACGAGCACCTTCTTGGGCACGCAGCCACGCAGGGGGCACGTGCCGCCCACGTCGAGCGACTCCGCGACCAGCACGGACCAGCCCGCTTCGTTCGCGATGGACGCCGCCGCGAGGCCGGCGTTTCCGGCTCCGAGGACGATCAGGTCATGGGTCTTCATCTCGCCTCTCCTTCCAAGCTGATTCGACGGGAGCGACGCCGCGGACGTGTGGGTCCGCGGCGTCGCGAGGGGCTCGGCTCACGTCGCCGGCTGCGGTCGCCGCTTCGCGACGCGCCGCTCCACGGGGTACAGCCACCCCAGCGCGAGGCCGAACACGATGTGTCGCGCCATCGAGATGAACGGCACCGCCAACCCGAGCCCGAGCCCCGCGAAGCCCGCGCCGAGGAGCGGGAACATGAACAGGTAGACGCCCAGGACCGTCTCCGCCGTCACGAAGATCAGCGGTCGGCTCCAGCGACCTCCCGGCAGCGACGGCGCGATGGCCACGTAGATGACGGTCAAGGTGAAGCCGAGGCCGTAGTGGAGCGCGAGGCCTACGACGAATGGGGACTGCAGCTTGTCGGCCAGCAGGGTGGGGATGTCCCAGAAGGTCCCCGTCAGCGCGAACCCGAGTACGTCCAGCGCCAGGGTCCCGACCACGGCGGCCAGCGCCGCCTTCGCAAAGTCGATCTTCATCTCTCTCTCCTTTCGGGCGACGACATGTCGCCCACAACGTTCATGAGCTCGATCCGCCCGCTCAGAGGCGGGGCGGTGCGTCAGTGCTGGGGCGCTCGACCCCGACCAGCGTGAAGGCCGGCACCGATCCCGGCGGATGCTCGTAGAGGTGGGCTCTCAGCGGCGCGGGCGGTTCGTGACCCACGGTGGACGCCTGGACGTCGACGACCAGGTAGACGGAGGCGCTCCCGGGTGACTGCCGCGGGAGGGGCACGCAGATCTCCGAACCCGCGACGGTCCAGCCTTCGGCGAGCGGGAGGCGTCCGCCTGGGGCGTAGGCGCGGGCGCGGTAGTTGCGCGCTCGGGCGTCGCGGATCCCCGACCGGACGGCGAGGTCGGTCGCGCAGAGCTCGGCGCCGCGCACCTCGACGTCGGAGAGCGGCGAGACGCGCGTCAGCCACCGCTCGAGCAAGCGGGCTCTGCGACCCCAGAGCGTCCCCACCAGGATCGCTCCGTGTCGCGGGTCGGACCAGCGCCCCAGCTCCACGATGGCCTCGAGATCCTCCCGGTCGAAGCGCGAGATGATCCTGGCCATCCACGCCATGTCGCGCTCCGTGCGGCGCTCGAAGGCAGGGTTCGGGTAGCCGTTGCGCCACTGGTCGGGCACGTAGTCCTCGACGTTCGGGTAGTAGGCGAAGACCTCGAACCCCTCTCTCCGCGCCGGGTTGGTCCACGGCCGCTCCGCGATCCCGAGCGTCACGAAGTCCTCCAGCGCGTGCTGTAGGTCGAGGTAGTGCGAGTGGCCGAGGCGACGCACCAGC
The DNA here is from genome assembly GCA_040218145.1 of Sandaracinaceae bacterium. Classification (GTDB taxonomy): domain Bacteria; phylum Myxococcota_A; class Polyangia; order Polyangiales; family Sandaracinaceae; genus JAVJQK01. The sequence continues at coordinate 72,063 of JAVJQK010000052.1, forward strand.
GCGTCTTCGTGCCAGCTGATCCCGAACGTGTCACCGGCGTCGAGGACGTAGTGACGCACGTGACCCTGACCACCGCCGTTCTCCATCCACACGCTCATGTTGTTTTCGGCGCGGGAGTCGACGTGGTTGAGCCAGGAGGACGCGACGTACATCCCGCGTGTCTCGCGTCGGTGCTGGTGGTCGACCACGTCGTTCGGGTCGTCGCCCCGCCGCCCCTCGAAGCGCCAGCCGCCGAGCGGCACCCCCTCGACGAAGAGGCTGAGGCTGGCGCGACGCCGACCGTCCGGCGCTCGGCCGCTCGCCGCCACCAGGGCCGCGAGCTGCTCGGGCCCGTAGGGCGCGCCGCGCATCGTGGCCGACGAGTCGATCAGGACGTCGCCGGGCTCGAAGAACACGACCTGGTTGCAGGGAACGAAGTACCCGATCGCGTGGAGGATGCGAGTCGCGATCACGTCCGCCGCGGTGGCGCGCTCGGGCTGGCGGAAGTCGACCTTGAACACGTAGCGTCGACCGTCGGCCGCCTCGATCACCGCGCCCGGGCTCGAGCCGTCGCTCTTCCCGCGGACCACGCGCCAGGGGAACGGAGGCTGAGCGAGTGACGCGCAGGGCCCGAGCGCGAGCTCGTCAGCCGTCATCGGGTGGCGACCGATGCGGTTGGTGAACCAGCTCGAGTCGGCCACCTCGTCGACGGCGTTGACGTTGAGCGCCTCTCGATCGAGCTCGTACGTGAAGAGCTCCGAAGCCTGCCGGAACACGGTGTGGTCGACCGCGTCCCAGATGTACGGGTTGAAGGTGGTCCTGGGCTGCGGCGCGAAGGGGCGTCGGTCGTCATCGGTCCACATCACCTGGCGGAGCGGGAAGCGTCGGGTGGTCCCCGCGCCGCAGCCGGCGACGACGGCGACGATCGCCAAGGCGAGGGCGGGTGAGTACAGGCGCGTCATGATCGTCTCCTTCACAACGAGTTGCGGGCGCCGATCAGCACCCGGAATGAGGTGAGCTCGCCCCCGTTCGCGAAGGTCTCGGAGCCGACCCCGAGCTGGAACACGAACGGGTGGTCTCCTGCGTCCCGAGCGTCGACGCCGACGCCGAACGAGTAGCGGAGGTCGTGCAGCTCGAACCCGTCGAAGCGCGTGTCGAAGACCGAGCCCACCGAGAAGAAGAGGTTGCCGTCCAGGAAGACCCAGATCGGCCAGCGGTACCGGACGGTCATGGCCGCGGCGCTCCGTCCACGGAGCTGTCCAGGCAGGTACGCGGGGAGGACCCCGGCCGCGCTCGGATCGATGAGCTCGGTGAAGGGCACGCCCTCGCTCGCGTCGAGGTCTTCGACGAGGTGCGCGTCGCCTTCGAGCGCGAGCACCCGCTCGGCGCCGAGCGCGTCGGTGGCGAGCATGAGGTGTCCTCCCCACGTCAGCCATCGCCGCTGCGAGGGGCGATCGACGTCGAACCCGGGCGCCGCGTACACGCCGACCCGGACCCCACCATCGAGAGGCCGCGAGACCGCGCGGGTGTCCATCACCAGCTCGAGCCGGGCGCGGAAGGCGGAGTAGCCGTCCTCGAAACCTTCGGGCAGGACGCCGTCCGCGAGCTGCTGCTGGCGCGTCGTGAGCGCCGGATCACCCAGCTCCTCGCCGTCTCCGAAGCTCCGGCTGTCATAGCCGGTCGACAGGCGGAGGCGAGAGCGGCGCCAGAAGCGCCAGTCCAGTCGGGCCTCGGTCTCGAGGCGGGCTTCGGAGAAGCGCGCGCGGTTCGCGATCGTGTTGTCGGCTCCCGGTCCGACGCCGCCGTAGATGTAGTCGTCGCGCCGCGAGGCGCGGAAGCGCGCGCTGACGCTCAGGTCGTCCACGGTGATCGTGTCGACGACCCGCGCGTCGAGCGCTCCGGTCCCCCCGAAGCCGGCGCTGACATCGATCTGGTTCGCGTCGTGCAGCGCGTGCTTCCACGTCGCGAAGAGCCGCACGCTCGGGCGAAGTCCGAGGTCGAAGTACGCGACCGGGAGGACCACGAAGTCTCGCCGCAGGTAGTCGGCGAGGCTGGTGATGGCTCCCGTCGCCTCGAGCTCGGTCAGGAGCCAGCCGATCGGAGCGCGGAGCAGGTACTCGGTGACCAGGTAGAGCGGCGCCGTGGCGACGCGCGGGATCCACATCCACGGCTCGGCCGGGTCCTCCGGTGGGGCACCGCGGCCGTCGTAGTCGGGGACCGCGCGCGGCTCGGGGCGCCGGGGCTCCGCGCCGGGGTCGGCCTGCGCCGTCGCCAGCGCCGCGTGCGCGAGCGAGGTCGAGACGATCAAGGCGGCAAGTATACGTGCCATGGTTTTCTGCTCCGTGTCCGTTGGGTGGACTTCGGAGAGACCAGTTGGCAAGCGACGTGCCGCGCCGCAGCGCAGCGCGAACGGGACGTCGACGCGGCGCGAGCCGCGAGGAGCCGCGAGGGCTCGTGGGGCGCCCCGAGATATCGTGGTGGGATGCGGCGGAGCTCGGTCGGACGTCACCGGAGAGCGTTTGCGCCGCCGACGTTCTTGGGGTTTAAACCCCGCGTTGTGGAGCCAGAACGTGATGGGGGCGCGCACGCGCTGGGGCGGCGGGACGAGCTGATCCTTCGCTGCGCGGGCGAGGGTATCTACGGCGTCGACCGCGAAGGGATCACCACCTTCGTCAATCCGGCGGGCGCGGCGATGGTCGGCTACCGACCCGAGGAGCTGATGGGGAAGCTCTCGCACGTGCTCATCCACCACTCCTTCGCCGACGGCGAGCACTACGAGCACACTCGCTGCCCGATCTACGCGGCCTTCAAGGACGGCGCGGTGCACACCGTCCGCGACGAGGTGTTCTGGCGGAAAGACGGGACCTCGTTCCCGGTGGAGTACGTCAGCACACCGATTCGGGGAGACGAAGGGGAGCTGATCGGCGCGGTGGTCACCTTCCGCGACGTCACCGAGCGCCACGAGCGCGAGGCCGCGCTGAGAGAGGCCCTGGCGGAGGTCGAGCGGCTCAAGGAGAAGCTCCAGGAAGAGAACGAGTACCTCCGCGACGAGATCTCCGGCCACGCGCTCTCCAACATGATCGGAGACAGCGCGTCACTCGGCCGGGCGAAGCATCGCGTGGAGCAGGTCGCACCGACCGACGCGACGGTCCTCATCCTGGGCGAGACCGGGGTCGGCAAGGAGCTCTTCGCGCGCGCGATCCACGACCTGAGCGGGCGTCGTGAGCACGCCCTCATCAAGCTCAACTGCGCCGCGCTGCCCTCGACGCTGATCGAGAGCGAGCTCTTCGGTCACGAGAAGGGGTCCTTCACGGGCGCGACGACCCGTCGAAAGGGCCGCTTCGAGCTCGCCGACGGCGGGACGATCTTCCTCGACGAGGTCGGGGAGCTGCCCCTGGAGCTGCAGGCGAAGCTGCTGCGTGTCCTGCAGGAGGGAGAGCTCGAGCGGCTCGGCGGCGCCGAGACGATCTCGGTCGACGTCAGAGTGGTCGCGGCGACGAACCGCGACCTCGCGGCGATGGTCCGCGCGGGAGAGTTCCGCGACGACCTCTACTATCGCCTGAACGTCTTCCCCATCGACGTGCCGCCGCTGCGCGAGCGCACGGACGACATCCCCGCGCTGACCGAGCACTTCGTGCAGAGGCTCTCGTCGAGGCTCGGGAAGGTGCTCGGCGACGTATCGCCTGCCTGCATGGAGGCGCTGGTCCGCTATCCGTGGCCCGGGAACATCCGAGAGCTCGAGAACGTGATCGAGCGCGCGGCCATCTTGGCCGTCGACCGAACGCTCCCGGTCTCGGACGCGCTCGACGCTCGGCCCGCCGAGGTCGGCGGCGAGGTCGAGACGGGTTCGCGCACGCTCGAGGAGGTCGAGCGTCGACACATTCAGAGCGTGCTCGAGCACACGAGCTGGCGAATCGAGGGCGACAAGGGGGCCGCGAGGATCCTCGACCTGCACCCCAACACGCTGCGCTCGCGGATGAAGAAGCTCGGGATCCGCCGCGACGCGACCTAACAGTCCGTTGAAGAACCTCGCTCCTCGTCTCTCGGGCGGGACGACCCGTCTCTCGGCCCGTGTCTCCTCGAAAATGCTGAAGCATTTCCTCGTCGCCCCGAACCGAGAACCGGGCCGTCGCGCTCCGAGATCCTTCG
>JAVJQK010000053.1 GCA_040218145.1 Sandaracinaceae bacterium
CGATTACATCCATTTCTTCTACAATCTCGAGCGGCGCCACTCGCTGCTGGGTTACCTCAGCCCCGTCGAGTTCGAACTGAAGACCCAGGTCGCCGCGTCGGCGGCATAGTCAGACTGTCCACGAGACCGGGGGAACCTCACAACGCGCGAGCAAGCGACGCGCGAGCGACCAGCGACGCGCGAGCGACCAGCGACGCGCGAGCGACCAGCGACGCGCGAGCGACCAGCGACGGCGAGCGACCAGCGACGCGCGAGCGACCAGCGACGCGCGAAGGCGGCCAGCTTTCGCGAAGCGAAAGCGCGAGCCGCGGGGGCCCCAGCGCCCCGTCGCTGGGGTCGGCGTGGGAGCGCGCGGAGCGCGCGACCCGCCGTAGTTGGGAGGGGGGCCCCATGGGCGCTTCGCCCCATGGGGGGAGGGCCTGCGTTCAGGCCCTCCAGAAAAAAAAAGCGACCCTCCGTCGAGGGTCGCTTTCTGAAGCTCGCTGGCGTGCAGGGTGGTCACCCACCGTCGCTCGGTCTCCCGCGCGACCCGCTCCGTACGACACGGGAGTCTCACCCATGCCGCCGGTGGCGGCTGCCCGCCGATGGTGCGAGGCCTCGCACCACCGACACGGCCATCTCCTCGTGAGTCCCGCTCCGGGCGCGTCCGAGGACGCACACCGGGTCACGGCGCGTCGAGCGATCCGAGGATCGCCCTCCGGCTTCGGCAGACTCCGCGCCAGCCCTCCGCGTCCGGCGCCGTCCGAAGACGGCGTCGCGGCGCGATGGGCGGTCTCGACGGTCCTTTTAGACTTGTCTCGACCTGCTCGCTGGACGGTCACCCGCTGTCTGACATCTCTTCGTCACGACTCGGCGAGCGATGCCCGGGTCCCACCCGATGCCCCGCTCTCCCCACACGGACCGGCTCACGAGCCGGTCGCCCAAAGGCCGAAGCCATTCGGTCGCCCGAAGGCCAGAGCCTCCGGCCCACCGCGTCCTCTCGAACGCGATGGAGGGGGATGGTGGCCACACGCGAACGCACGCCACCACCTCGTCGTCGAGGATCACCGTCATCGTTCCCCCGCCGCGCGAGCGGCCGGGAGGGCGAGAGGGGGTGACCCCGATGTCTTTCGTCGTACCGATCTCCGAGCCCGCTTCAGGCTCGCAGCGCGCGCCCCTCCTCTCGGAGAGACCCGCTCGGATCCGTGTTCACTCCCCGAACGCATGTCTGCGTCCGAGCCGATCGTTCTCTCACGCGCGCCCCCCGACGGCGGCTCGGTTGCCCGAGACCTTCAGGGGTGCTTGCTCCTCTCTCGAGGACGCGTGCGATCGTCGCCGAGCTCGCTCCCCCAGCGTTTCACCTGGGGACGCGACTCGATGAGCTAGGTCGCCTCGCGGACGAAGAGCCAGGCTCTCCGCCAGCGGCCCGAGAGATTCGGGCGATTCGAGGGCACGTGGGTGTGCCTCGAGGGCGACCGCGGTCCTTTCGACCGACGTCTGCAACTCACGATTCATCATTGTCAAAGATGGGTACCCCGACTTCGTCTGTCTCGGCGCACGCCGCGTCGCGTTCCCACACGACACGAGCCGTTCCGGATGCACGTCGGAACGACGCTTTGGCGAGCCGGCGAGCCTTCCCGAGGCGTTGTCTTCCTCGAGCGCTCCCTCCGACGTACCGCTGACGCCCCTTTGCCACGCGGGCTTTCCAGTGGATCCTCCGCGAACGGTTGGTCCACCAGCTCGGCCCACCGATCCCCTCTCGAGGATCACGGGTCGAACCCGTTGGCCTGGGTCTCCCTCCACCGAGCCGCATGCTCGGTCCCGGCTTCGATGAGACCCGAAGCGCCTTCTCACCCTCCGTCGCTCTTCGGCCTGGTCCGATCGTCTCGGACCTCGCCTGTTCAGCTGGCCTAGTTGGCTGGCGCCAACGGGCGGCGAAAGGTGTCTGCCGTGTCAACCGACCCTCGGGGCACTGATGCGTGCCTTCAGTCTCCTCCCGACCCTCGGCTGCGCGTGGTGACGCGCGGTGAGGACGAGCGCCCCGGTGAAGGGACAGCCCTGCCGACCCGCCCTCCGGAGAGGATGAGTCTGCTCGTTCGGACGACGCCCTCTCGGGACCCTCTCGGACCTCGAGAAACCTCCGCCCTCTCCCAGAGGACGTCGGCGACGACCCGACCTCGCGATCGGACCGCCCGCGTCGGTGGGACGAGTTGCTCGAGGTGGCCCGAAGACCTGCCCCCGCCAACCTGCGCCCCGACACCCTCGTCACCCGTCCGTGAGCACGCGGAGCTGGGTAGCCCTGCGCCCCTGCGGGCGGATCGAGACCCTCCACCGTCCACGAGGGACGGCTTCCGGCCGGGTGCCTTCCCCCCCCGACATGTGTTCCGCCGGAGCTTCCCACACACCGTTCACGCCCCACCCCGCTCCGAGCACCCCGTCACCGGACATGCCCATCTGCGATGGCTTCGCGCGTTCGAAACGCCTTTGTGACGCGGTGACTCGAGGACCCGTGAAGGGGCTCCCCTCGAGACCGCGCTCGACCCCCGGCTCAATGACCCTCGCAGGCCCTCTCCCCCGGAGCCGCAGCGCCTCGGAGGCTTCTGCGACCTGAAGGCCCGAACTCGTGTTCCGCGACCTTCATTCCGGAGAGTACCCGACGAGTCTCCATACGCAACAAGAAAACGCTCATCAAACGAATCTTTTTTCATCCACAGGCCATCCACAGAAGAACCACACCCCTCCCCACAGGGTTTTTCAGCATGTTTCCACAAGTTCTCCACAGCCCAAAGAAGGGGACACTCCATATGGTGACGGACAGCGGATCGTCAACATTGACGACTGAATGACGCATTGACTGCGGCACGATTCACTGTTTGAAGCACGTCTGTGCGCGGCACGCGTCGACGGCGCAGATCACCGGCAACACGGCGCTTTTCAGGAGCGCACAGATCCCGAGGGTCTCCAGGCTGGAGACCCCGTTTGGGCGTCCTGAGGCGTCACTTCTTCGTCACACGGCGCAGGATCAACGCGAGCAGCGCGAGCCAGGCCGGCGAGCCCGCGCCGCGGCCGGCCGAACGGCACCCGCATCCGCTCCCCGCCTGCGGCGAGCACTCCGCGGGCAGCCCCGCGTCGCGCGGCGCGCCGGTCCCGCCGTCACCGAACGGCACGCTCGCGTCCCGGCCGAGGTCGTACGCCACGTCGGCCGCCCACGCCGGGCACACGACCCCCGAGGTGCTGCAGCGCGGACACGAGACGAGCTCGGCGATCTCGGACAGGGAGAGCAGCGGCGCCTGGGTAGGCGCCACACGCACGATTCCATGGCCCGCGCGCGCCTGGTCGGTGCACGCCCATACCTCTCCGCCGATCTCCGCGAGGCACGTGACGGGGAGGGTCGGATCGACCTCCACGAACGCGCGTCCGTCCGGGGCGCGGTGAAGCCCCCCGAGGCGGCTCCCCACCCAGACGCCGTCTCCGGTCGCGAGCACGCCGCCGACCTGCGGCACCGCGATCGGGCTCGTCCAGGTGCTCCCGCCATCGTCCGAGCGGAGCACGCGCTCGGGCGCCTCCTCCCCGGAGAAGTGCAGCATCGTCGCCCACAGGAGCTCCGGATCCGTCCGGTCGATCGCCTCGAGTCGGAGCAGGCGCTCTCCGGGCTCGAAGGGGACGACCACGCGCTCGAACGATCGTCCACCGTCGTCGCTGCGGAGGAGGAAGGTCTGCCGCTCCACGCCCTCGCGCGCCGGGATGGAGCCGCTGGCGTAGACCCTCGAGGGGCGGGAGGGCGCGACCCTCACCCGGTCCACCAGCACCTCGCCGAACCCGCCGACGGGCGCCCACTCGAGCCCGCCGTCCTCGGAGCGCCAGAGCTGGTCCTCCATCGACACGTCGCTCACGACGAGGAGGAAGGTCTCCGCCCCCACGCGGCGCACGTCGATCGCGAACACGTCGCGGAGGTCGTCGCTGGGCCTCTCCCAGGTGCAGCCGCCGTCGGGGCTGCGCCAGAGGCCCTCGAACGTGCCAGCCAGGATCGCGCCGTCGGGTCCGGCCACGATGACCGGGTCCTCCATGCGTGGGTCGACGCCCAGCGCGGCCGCGCAGAGCCAGCGCCACTCGCCGCCGCCGCGCACGGCCAGCCCCCACGTCGCCTGCGCGATGAGCACGTCGGGCGTCGAGGGGTGGGCGTCGAGGCTGTGGAGCGCGGGCGGCCGACCGTGCGCGAGCGCCGCGCCGGGGCGCAGCGTGAGCACGAGGAACAGGACGGCGGACGCGACGCGCACGGCCAGGATCTACCATTTCTGGTACCGTTCGGCGCAGCGGCGGGAGCCGCAGGAAAGGACCGACCAGATGCGCACCGCTTCGTTCGCTTCTCTGCTCACCGTGCTCAGCCTCTTCGCCGTCCCCGCCCTCGCGCAGGAGGACGACGTCGCCTCTCGCGTCGACGCGATCTGCTGTGGCGGCAACTGCTGCCTCATCGGGAGCGACTGCTTCAGCAACGGCGACACGAACCCCGACAACGCCTGCCAGACCTGCGACGTCAGCGCGACGCAGACGGCGTGGACCGACGTCTCCGGCTGCGCGCCCGAGGACTCCGGCGTGACCCCGGCGGCCGACTCGGGCACCACCCCTCCGGCCGAAGGCGGCGGCTGCAGCGCCTCGGGCGCCACCTCTGGCGCGGGCCCGCTCGCGCTCCTCGGCATGCTGGGCGCCCTACTCGTCTGGCGTCGCCGAGCCTGAGCGCTCCAGGTCGAGGTCCCGCTCGAGCTCGCGCTCCAGGCGGTCGAGCAGGCGCTGCACGCGGCGCCGCTCGCCCTGCCAGCGCTCGAGCAGATCGAGCGCGACCTCGAGCCCGGCCAGGTTGACCCCGAGGGTGGAGAGCCCGCAGCAGACCCGCAGGCGCTCGAGCGCGCGGGCGTCGTAGCCGCCGGTCTCGTCGGGCACGATGATCTGGTGCTCCTCGAGCTCCAGCACCCAGCCCTCGTCGACGTCGAAGAGCTCTGCGATCCGGACGCGGTCGATCCTCACGACGCCCTCCGCAGCAGCTCTTCCCGCGGGTCGGCGTCGTACAACGCCTCCAGCTCCGCCGCGATCCGGGCCCGCGTCGCCTCGTCGCCGCCGCGCGGCGCGACGAGCTCGAGCACGACATAGAGGTCCCCGGCCGGCCCGCTCCGCGGCGCGATGCCCTTGCCCCGCAGCCGCATGCGCTGACCGTTCTGCGCGCCGCTCGGGATCTGCAGCTTCACCGTGCCGTCCAGCGTCGGCACCTCCACCTTCGCGCCGCGCAGCGCCTCCGGCAGCGTCACGGGCAAGCGGAGCGTGAGGTCACGGCCGTCGCGCTCGAAGACGGGGTGCGGCTCCACCTCGACCCGGACGAAGAGATCGCCGGCCTGACCACCCTGCCCGCCCGGGTTGCCCTGCCCACTCAGCCGCAGGCGCTGGCCGCTCTCGACGCCGGGCGGGATGGTGACGGCGAGCCGGCTCACCTCGCCGCTCGGTCGGGCGAGCTCGACGTGGGCGGTGGTGCCACGCGCCGCGTCGAGGAAGGCGACCCTGAGGTTGGCCTCGACGTCCGAGCCGCGCCTCTGGCCGCCGCGCTGCCGACGGAACAGGTCGCCGATGAGGTCTTCGAGATCGACGTCTCCGTATCCAGCGCCTCCGTAGCCGGCGCCGCCGAAGGGCCCGCCGAAGCCGCCGAAGCCGGCCTGCTGCGAGGCGTCCATGCGGCGCTTCCACTGGCGATACTCCTCGGCCTTCTCGGGGTCGTAGCCGATCTTCGCCGCGTCCGGGCCCAGCTCGTCGTAGAGCTTGCGCTTGGCCTCGTCGCTCAGCACCTCGTAGGCGCCGCTCACCTTCTTGAAGCGCTCCTCGGCGCTCGCGTCGTTCGGGTTGAGGTCCGGGTGGTGCTTGCGGGCGAGCTTGCGGTACGCCTTGCGAATCTCGTCGCGGCTGGCGTCGCGGGACACCCCGAGCAGCTCGTAGAGGTCGTCGGTCATGAGATGTGGTGGACAGAGGCTGGCGAGACGGGCTGGCGGGCAGACCCCGGTGACCCAAGCCGCTCTAACGTAAGCCCGCCCCCTCCCGCGTAAAGGACCCCGACCGTGCCCGTACCCGCCATCCGCATCCGCGCCCTCGACCAAGCGCCCGTGAACGCCGAGGGCGAGCTGGTGCTCTACTGGATGGTCGCCGCGCGCCGGACCCATCACAGCTACGCCCTCGATCGCGCGCTGGAGTGGGCGCGCGAGCTGGGTCTCCCCCTCGTCGTCTTCGAGCCGCTGCGCGTCGGCTACCCGCACGCGTCCGACCGCTTCCACCAGTTCGTGATCGACGGGATGGGCGATCAGGCGGCGCGCTGCGAGGCCGCCGGCGTGACCTACCTCCCCTACCTCGAGCCGACCCCGGGGGCGGGGCGCGGGCTGCTCGAGGCGCTCGCCGAGCGCGCGGCCGTCGTGGTCACCGACGACTACCCCAGCTTCTTCCTCCCCCGCATGCTCGAGGCGGCGAGCGGCCGGGTCGGCGTGCGCATGGAGGCGGTCGATGGGAACGGGCTGATCCCGCTCCGCCTGCCCGACAAGGAGCACGTGACGGCGCGCGGGTTTCGACGTTGGTCGCAAGGCGTATTGCCCACCGAGCTCGCCCGACCGCCGCGCCCCGATCCGTTCGAGGAGCGCCTCGACGCCGCGTGGACGCCGCCCGCGTCCATCCGAGAGCGCTGGGCCTTCGGGCGGGACGCCGACCTCGCGAGCCTCCCGGTCGATCACGGGGTCGCGGCGACGGAGCGAGGCGGCGCCGAGGCGGGTCGCGCCCGGTGGCGTCGCTTCGTCGACGAGGGGCTCGCGCGCTACGCCAAGGACGGCAACCACCCCGACGAGGACGCGGTCAGCGGGATCTCGCCGTGGCTGCACTGGGGGCAGCTCGGCGCGCACGAGCTGTTCGACGACGTCGCGGCCCACGCGGGCTGGAGCCTGGGAGACCAGGCGGAGAAGCCGAACGGCAAGCGGGAGGGCTGGTGGCGGATGAGCGACTCGGCCGAGTCGTTCCTGGAGCAGCTCGCGTGCTGGCGCGAGCTCTCCTACGCGACGGCGGCGTGGCGCCCGGATCACGGGAGCTACGCGGTGCTCCCCGCGTGGGCGCAGAAGACGCTGGCCGAGCACGCCGACGACCCGCGCCCCCACCTCTACTCGTTGGCGGAGCTCGAGGCGGCCGAGACGCACGACCGGGTCTGGAACGCCGCGCAGCGGCAGCTCGTCGAGGAGGGCCGCATCCACAACTACCTGCGCATGCTCTGGGGCAAGAAGATCCTGGAGTGGAGCCCGAGCCCGCGCGAGGCGCTCGCGCGCATGATCCACCTCAACGATCGGTGGGCCCTCGACGGACGCGATCCCAACTCGTACTCGGGCATCACGTGGGTGCTGGGCCACTTCGACCGCGCCTGGGGCCCCGAGCGGCCCATCTACGGCAAGATCCGGTACATGAGCAGCGACAATACCGTTCGCAAGCTCCGGATCCGGCGCTACCTCGCGCGCTGGGTGGGCGAAATCCCGACGTCGTGAGCGCGCCCGCCGGGCGATGATGCGTCCGAGCGGCCCGTGACGGAGACGCAGTGTCACAAAGAGGCCCCCTCGCGCGGGCGCTGGTACCATGAGCCCGTGCTGGCGTCCGACACCCGCCCGGTGGAGCGGTGAGCGTGCTCGATCGCCCCACGATCCTCGTCGTCGGCGGCGGGGAGCGGATGAAGACCGCGCTCGAGGAGGCCCTCGAGCGGCACGACCTCATGGTCGAGGCCGTCCCGACCGAGGCGGTGGTGGAGGCGGCCTATGCCGCCGCCCCCGACCTGCTCCTGCTCGTGGGCGACGCCGCGGCCGACGCAGGCGAGGCGGCGCTGAGCCGTCTGAGCGGGCACCCCGCCGCCGCCATGGTGCCGGTCGTCCTGCTCAGCGACGACGAGGGGCTCGAGCCGCGCCTGGGCGCCTTCAAGCACGGCGTCGTCGCGGTCGTGCGCAAGAGCGCCAGCGCCGACGGCATGGCGCGCGAGATCGCGGAGCTGGCGCGCGACCTGCCCGAGCGCTCGGGTGAGGTGGGCGGCGAGCTCGGCGAGGCGACCGTCGACGAGCTGGTCTCGCTCTTCAGTCAGCGCCTGCGCACGGGCATCCTGAGCGTCAGCGCCGCGGACGGCGAATCTGCACAAGTCGTGCTGCGCGCCGGGCGCCCGGTCACCGAGGCCATCGAGGAGCTGGTCGATCGCCTCCGGCCGCTCCTGAAGAAGCAGTCCGGCCCCGTGCGCTACGAGTTCCACGAGAGCCCGACCGCGCGCCTTCGGCTGCTGGACCTGGAGTCCGACGCCGAAGACGTCGAGGTCTTGCAGCGGCGGCGCGTGCTCTTGATCGAGCAGAATCCGGCGCGCGCGGACGTGCTGGTCCAGGAGCTGCGCGCGCGCGGGGCCCTGGTGGCGGTCGCGGACGGCGACGGCAACGGCCTCGAGCGCGCCCGCGCGCACGACCCGGACGTGGTGGTCATCGACGGCTCGGGCGTGGACGGCTGGGCGATGCCCGCGCTGCGCAAGCTCCGCCGGGATCCACGGCTCCGGTGGGCGTCCTTGCTCGTGGTCGACGCCGAGCAGCTCTGGCCGAAGGAGGAGGCGAGCCCCAATCTGGCCCGGCTCGGCGCCTCCATGCGCTCGCTGGTGCACCCGGATCGGCAGGTCGCGGAGCGCGCCCAGGCCGAAGCGCAGTTCGACACGCGCCTCGAGATGATCGGCCCGAGCCGACTCCTGCGCGCGCTCACCGACACGGGGCGCGGCCTGAAGGTGACCGTGACGCACCCCCGGGCGCGCGTGGAGGTGGACCTCGCCGAGGGCCTGCTCGTGGGCGCGCGCGCGTTCGCGCCGGGCGGCGACGAGGAGCTGGCCGAGGGGCCCGCGGCGCTGGCCGCCCTCCTCGGGCTCGGCTCGGGGCGGGTCCGGGTGGAGCGCCGCGACGCGCCGAGCGCGGCCAACGTGATGTCGCCGGTCGACGACGCGATCGCCCAGGCGGACGCCGAGCAGGCCCCGATTCGCCCCTCGCTGCCGCCGCCGTCGGGCGTTCATGAGCCGCTGCCGGAGCTCCCCCCCGAGACCGAGCGCGCCGTCAGCGCCTCGCGCGATCCGTCGGAGCTCATCGACAAGCTGGAGACGCTCCTCGAGAGACTGCAAGAGGTGCTGCCGGCCGCCGAGCGCGCGCGCGCCGCCCGACCCGAGATCCCGCGCCCGCCCGCGCCACGCTCGGTCCCCCCGCCGCGCGCGAAGCTGCCGCCCAAGCCGCGGCCCGGCGCCCTCCCCCCGCGCGCCCCGAAGGCGCCCCCCGCGCCGCCTCGCCCCCTCGCGGGCGCCCTCCCCCCGCGCCCGGCCAAGAAGGCCCGTCCGCCCAAGCCGGAGCCGACGCTGCCCGTCGTCGAGGAGCCCGCGGAGCCGATCGATCCTGGTCCGTCGGCGCTCGGCGAGAGCCCGAAGGCGCCCCCCAAGCGTCGCCCCATGAAGACCCTGCTCGGCGTCAGCGCGCCCGCCGCCACGCCCCCCTGGGAGGCGGCGCCGAGCCCGCCGCCGATCGACGAAGACGAGGACGACGACGACGACATCCCGGTCATCGAGGCGATGGCCGAGCCCGGGGCGCTCGAGGACGCGGCGCCCGTGCCCCCGGTGGTCGCGCCGCCCGTGGCGCCCGCGCCCGCGGTGATGGAGCCGGTCGACGACGCCCCCCCTTCGAGCGGCCGCGGTCTCTGGCTGGCGGTCGGCGCGGTGGCGCTCCTGCTCGTGGCCACGGCCGGTGGCGCCGCGGCCTGGTTCCTCTGGCTCCGCCCTCCGCCGGCCGTGGTGCACCTCCCGGACGCCGAGCAGCTCGTGACGACCGCGGCCCCGGACGCCGGCGCGCTGGCCGTCGCCCCGACCGAGGCCGAGGACGCAGGCGTGGGAGACGCGGGCGTGGACGGCGGCGTGGACGGCGGCGTGGACGCTGGGCTCGACGACGCCGGGCTCGACGACGCCGGGCTCCCCGACGCCGGGCTCCCCGACGCCGGGCTCCCCGACGCGGGTCGCACCGACCCGGAGGCCATCGCAGAGGATGACGAGAGCGAGGGCGCCGCACCGCGGGAGCGAGACGTCGCGCGGCTGATCCGGAGCGCCAACTACGACCGCAACCGCGGCAACCTTCGCGAGGCCGAGCGCAGCTATCTGCAGGTGCTGCGCGTCGAGGGGCGAAACCCTCGCGCGCTCGCGGGCCTCGCGCGCGTGGCCATGACGCGACGGGACGGCACGCAGGCCACCCGCTGGGCGCGACGCCTCGTGCAGGCCTCACCGCGAAACGCGAACAACCACGTCCTGCTCGGAGACGCGCTCCGGGTGGCCGGCAATCAGGCCGGCGCTCGCAACGCGTACCGCGCCGCGCTCGAGATCGCGCCGTCTCACCGCCGCGCGCGCGAACGTTTGGCGGGTCGTTGAGCCCGATCGGGTGGTAGCTTCGTGCCGATGCAGGAGCGCTTCGGCCGCTACGAGCTCCTCGAGCGCATCGGCGTCGGCGGGATGGCCGAGGTCTTTCGCGCCGTGCAACGAGGTGCGGCCGGCTTCTCCCGCCCGGTGGCGATCAAGCGGATCCTCCCGCACATCGCGAGCGACCCCGAGACGGTCGAGATGTTCATCGACGAGGCGAAGCTCGCCGTCCAGCTGAGCCACCCGAACATCGCCCAGATCTTCGATCTCGGGCAGGCCGAGGGCCAGTACTTCATCGCGATGGAGTACGTCGACGGGCACAGCCTGGAGACCATCTGGGACCGCTGGGCCGAGCGTCAGAGGCGGCTGCCGGCGGAGGCGGTGGCGCATCTGCTCGTGCAGGTGTGCGAGGCGCTTCATCACGCGCACTTCGCCGAAGACGCCGAGGGTCGCCCGCTCGGGATCATCCACCGCGACGTCTCCCCGTCGAACGTGCTCATCTCGTTCAACGGCGAGGTGAAGGTGATCGACTTCGGGCTCGCCAAGGCGGAGAACCGGGTCAGCCGGACCCGCGACGGCATGGTGAAGGGCAAGCTCGCGTACCTCTCGCCCGAGCAAGCCCACGGCCGCCCGCTCGACCGACGGAGCGATCTCTTCTCGCTCGGCGTCTGCGCCTGGGAGCTGCTCACGGGCAAGCGCGCCTTTCGACGCGACGACGACCGCAAGACCGTGCTCGCCATCCGCGCGGGCAAGATCGATCCGCCGTCGCGTCACGCGGTCGTGCCAGAGCCGCTCGAGCGGATCGTGGGCCGCCTGCTCGCGACCCAGCTCGAGCTCCGTTACCGCACCGCGCTCGAGGCGCGGGAAGACCTCGAGGCGTGGCAGCGCCAGGGCGGCCCGGAGTTCGGTCGGCGCAACCTCACCGCGCTGATGCGCAGCACGTTTCCCGAGCGCTTCGCCGAGGAGCCGGGCGCGAACGGCGCGATCGAGCTGGTGCGCGCCAAGCCGAAGGAGGCCGCGACGAGGACCCGCCCGCCACCGCCGCCGCCCTCGCCTGCCGACACGGTGGACGAGGATTGGGTCGACGACGCGACCGACGTCCGACCGCACCCGGCCGACGCCGCCGACACGGTGCCGGGCATCGAGCTGCCCGAAGAGCGCGACCGCTGAGCGAGCCCGAGAGACGAGCGGCGAAGCGCCCCGGGGGCTGCTAACGAGGGGCGGTGCCCAGCCTCCGCTCGATGTCGCCCACGCGCGCGGTGTGGACGGTGGCCTGGCCGATGGCGGCGCTCGGGCTGCTGCGCTCGTTCTACTACCTCACCGACAGCTTCTGGGTGGGCAAGCTCGGCCCCACGCAGCTCGCGGCGCTCGGCGGCAGCGCGTTCGCCTGGTGGATGATCAACCTCGGCTGCGAGCTCGCCGCGACGGGGGCCCACGCCCGCATCGCGCGGCACGAGGGCGCAGGCGAGCTGGCGCGCATCCCGACCACCCTCGCCCACGCCATCGCCCTCGGCCTCCTCGTCTCGGCGCTGCTGGCCCTCGTCTACCCGCTGCGCCACGTCTACTTCGACCTGCTCGGCTTCAGCGTCGGCAGCCCCGAGCACGGTCACGGCCAGGCCTACGTCGGCGCCGCCCTGCTGGGGGCCTCCACCCTCGCCGTGCACGCCGTCGTGGGCGCCGCCTTCCGCGGCCTGGGAGACACCCGCGTCGCCCTCGCGTTGACCGCAGCCACGCTGGTCGCGAACGCCGCCCTCGACCCGCTGCTCATCTGGGGCCTCGGGCCCATCCCCGCGTTCGGCGTCGCCGGCGCGGCGTGGGCCACCGCCCTGGCCAACGCGCTCGGCGCCGCGCTGGGCTTCTGGCTGCTGGCGTCGCGCGGCCACCGCGTGCGCTGGCTCGCGCCCACCGCGAAGGCGCTCTGGGAGATCGCCCGCATCGGCGCCCCGGTCAGCCTCTCGGGTCTCGGCTTCGCCCTCGTCTACGTCCTCCTCGGCCGCGTGATCACCGGCTTCGGCAGCGAGCAGATGGCGGCCCTGGGCGTCGGCCATCGCCTCGAGAGCCTCGCGTACTTCTGCTGCGTCGCGTTCGGCGTCGGCGCCGCGACCATGGTCGGCCAGCACCTCGGCGCCGGAGACGTTCAGCGCGCTCGCCAGAGCGCGGCCAGCGCCGCGCGCCTCGCCTTCGCGGCCATGCTCCCCTTCACCCTCCTGCTCTTCGCCCTCGCCCGCCCGCTGTTCGGCCTCTTCACCGACGATCCCGCCACCCTCGACGCCGGCGTCCTGTACCTCCGCATCCAGACCGCCGTCCTGGCGCTGATGGCGCTCGAGGAGACCTACAAGGGTGCGTTCACCGGCAGCGGCCGCACCCTCGCGGCCAGCCTCATCGGCTTCGGCTTCACCGCCGCCCGCATCCCCGCCGCGTGGGTCCTCGCCTACCCGTTGGGACTCGGCATCGCCGGCGTCTGGCTCGCCATCGCGGCCTCGACCGCGATCAAAGGAGCGCTCCTGTGGCTCCTGTGGCTGAGGCGCCCCCCCGCCTGACCCACCATCACGCACGCCCCCGCGACGAGCGAAGCGAAGTCGCCCCCCGCGACGAGCAAAGCGAAGTCGCCCCCCGCGACGAGCAAAGCGAAGTCGCCCCCGCGACGAGCAAAGCGAAGTCGCCCCCCGCGACGAGCAAAGCGAAGTCGCCCCCGCGACGAGCAAAGCGAAGTCGCCCCCGCGACGAGCAAAGCGAAGTCGCCCCCCGCGACGAGCAAAGCGAAGTCGCCCCCCGCGACGAGCAAAGCGAAGTCGCCCCCGCGACGAGCAAAGCGAAGTCGCCCCCCGCGACGAGCAAAGCGAAGTCGCGCTCCCGAAGCAGATCCCCCGCGGCAGCGGGCGGCCAGCTTTCGCGAAGCGAAAGCGCGAGCCGCGCGGCTCACGCGCGGAGCGCGGGACCGGGCGACGAAGTCGCCCGAATTTGGGTGGGGGGGAGGGGCTCAAAAAGCCCCTCCCAAGATCAATTGTCGGGGACGCAGATGAAGTCGATCAACCCGCCGCCGAGCGAGACCTCGATGCAGACGCTGCCGAATTCGCAGTCGCTGTTGAAGTCGCACTGCTGGAAGCAGAGCGGGGTCGGGTCAGTCGTGCCGAGCGAGTAGCAGACGCCCTCCCAGCCGCGGTTGCGATCGCAGTCGAGATCGCTGCCGCAGATGCGGGAGCAGAACTCACCGTTCGTGCGCTCCGCCGGGATGTCTACGGTGAAGCACTGGTCGACCGCGCGGTCGCAGCCGTCGCCGCCGGATCGACACTCCTCATAGGTGCCGCCGACGGTGCCGCACCCCATCGCGAGCGCGCCAAAGGCCAAGATCAACGAAAGCTTCCTCATTCCCCCTCCTCGGGTTGGTTCGCAGAGCGATGATGCTCGAAAGAGTCCGGATGGTTCCAGTCGTTTCCGACGCTGGTGGGGTGTCCAGCGCGCAGCCTCGGGGGATGGTCCATCGACGTGGACCGCTCGGAACCTATTCACCGAGAACGGCCGGACAACGGATCGACGGACGAACATGGAGGAAATCGCGAATTTTTCGCGCGCGGCTGATACGATCGGCCCTCGATGACGGGAGCGCCCTCAGAAGCTTTGGGGCGGTGCGGGCCATACGCGCTCGTGCGCCGCATCGGTGCGGGCGGGATGGGGGAGATCTTTCTCGCCCGCGGCCCGAACGGCGAAGAGGTGGCCATCAAGCGCCTGCTCGCGGAGTGCGCCAAGGACCCCGTCTTCATCGGCATGTTCCTCGACGAGGCGCGGCTGGTGAAGCGCATTCACCACCCGAACGTGTGCGAGGTGTTCGAGCACGGGCAGGAGGGCGCGCACTACTACCTCGTGATGGAGCACATCGACGGGGTCAGCCTGCGTGACCTCCTCGAGCAGCGCGCCTTCCGGGGGCTGCCCTTCCCGCTCGCCGCGCGGATCATGGCCGAGGTGGCCGCGGGCCTCGACCACGCGCACCGGCTGGAGGACGAGCTGGGCGTCCCGCTCGGGATCGTGCACCGCGACGTCAGCCCCGCGAACATCATGATCCGCAAGGACGGCCAGGTGAAGCTCGTCGACTTCGGGCTGGCCAAGGCGCGGACGCAGCTGATGAAGACCCAGCCCGGGCTGGTGAAGGGCAAGTTCGGCTACCTCGCCCCCGAGCAGCTGGGGGGACGCGTCGACTGGCGCACCGATCTGTTCGCGCTCGGGCTGTGCTTCTACGAGGCGATGACCGGGCAGCAGCTGTTCGGGCAGCGCACGGCGGCCGAGACGGTGCAGGCCATCCAGGGCTTCTCGGGACCACCGCCCCTCGCGGCCAAGATGAACGCGCCGGCCGCGCTCGACGCGCTGCTGGGCAAGGCGCTCGCCCCACAGCCCGACGCGCGCTTCCAGTCCGCGGCGGAGCTGCGCGGGGAGCTGGGCAAGCTGGTCCGCGAGGTCCCGGCCGAGAACATCAGCGCCGTCGCGCTCGCGGCCGAGCTGAAGCGCGGCGTGCCCGGCAAGCGCAGCCCCTCCGCGCCGCCGCCGGCGCTGGGCCGGAAGCAGCTCGACAGCCTGGAGCTCGAGGCGGACCTCCGGAGGAGCAAGGGCGTTTCCCCGGTGCTGATCGCGGGCGTGGCCATCGTGGTGCTCGCGCTCGCGGTGGCGGTGAGCGCGGTCCTGTTGCTCTGAATCGGGGAGCCCCGCCCTCGGTCCCCGCTTCGTGGACCTTGTCGCCCCCCTCCGCGCCGGTATTCTGGTCGTCTTCTCGAGAACGCCCGGGGGGGCGTAGATGGGGGCTGAGATGGGCTGGGCAATCCGGGTGTGGGGACTCGCGCGGGCAGTGTGGACCACGGCGCGAGACGTGCGGTGGAGCGCGGACAGCTGGGAGAGGGGCTGACGGCAGGAGCCGCTCAGGGCTCCTCGATCCGCACGCGCGCGGGCGCGCTGCGCGAGGCTCCCAGGACCGCGACGAGCTCGTGCTCGCCAGGACCGGGAGACCACTCGGGCGCGCCGTGAGGGGCGCCGTCGATCTCCCAGCGTGCGTCGGTGGTCACCCCGCCGACGGTCGCGCGCAGGGGGATCGCCCCGCCCCTCACGATGAGCCGCGCGCCGTCCTCGGGATGGGCGACGCGCGGTGTGCCCGCCGCGTGCGGATCGGCGGCGAGGGAGAACCCGGCCGGGTGGTTCGCCTCGAGCCAGCGCGCGTACCGCGCGTGGAGCGCGACGGTCCCGTCTTCTCGATGGGCCGCGCAGCGCGCCTCGGGCAGGTGGCCCGGCGCGAAGCGCTCGTCGAGGGTGTGCGAGCAGCCCGCGCCCGCGAGCCGGCCCGTCACTGCGCAGATCCGCGCCGTGGCCAGCGTCGGCGCGTCGCGCGTCGGCGCGCCGAGGTCGAGCGCCTCGAGGCGCGCCTGCGCGGCGGCGAGCAGGCGCACGGCGGGGGGCGCGGCGCCCTCGAAGCCGCTCACGGCCGACAGCGGGCGGCTGGCCGGATCGCCCAGCCAGACCACCACCGTCACCTCGTCGGTGAAGGCCGCGGTCCACGCGTCGCGCCAGCCGCTGGAGGTGCCCGTCTTGAGGCCGAACCGCGTGAGCGGGAAGAGCGCGGAGAGGTCGTCGCCGAAGGCCTCGCGGCGCGCGCGCGCGTCCATCAAGACGTCGCGGGTGAGCGCGGCGTGGGCGGGGTCCATGACCGGCCGAGGCTCGGGGGCGGCGCGCCCGAGCGAGAGCGGGACGCGCGTGCCGCCGCGCGCGAGCGTCACGTAGGCCTCGGCCAGCTCGAACGCGGTCACGTCCGCGCCTCCGAGCACGATGGCCGCGCCGTAGCGGTCGGCGCCGTCCAGCTCCCGCACCCCCAGCTCGCCGAGGCGCGCGACCACCCGCTCCGCGCCCACCTGCCTCGCCGCGTCGAGCGCCGCGAGGTTGAGCGACGCGCTCAGCGCCTCCCTCGCGCGCACGGGACCGCGCTCGCGCCCGTCGTAGTCGCGCGCGGTGAAGAGGGCCCCGCCTCCGCCGACCATCGGGCGCGACAGGTCGTCGAGCAGGCTGGCCGGCGTGCCGCCGCGCTCGAAGAAGAGCTCGTAGACGAAGGGCTTGAGCGTGGAGCCGGGTTGACGGCGGGCGCGCGCGAGGTCGAGCCAGCCGCCGGGGCTCTCGCCGCCGCGCGCCGCCCCCACGTGCGCCAGCACCTCGCCGCTCTGATTGGAGACGACGACCGCGGCCCCGTTCGTCACGCCGCGCTCCTCGAGCCGCTCCACCGCGTCTCGCAGGATGCGCTCCGCCTCGCGCTGGAGCGGGAGATCCAGGCTCGTCCGCAGCGTCTGCCCGGAGCGAGAGAGCGATCCGTCGCGCCAGCCCTCGAGCGCCGCGTCGGCGAAGCGAGGCGCGCGCCACGGCCGCACGGGGCGCGCGCGGATGGCGGCCGGCTCGGCAGAGGCGCTCGAAAAGGTCGCCTCGTCGATGCGCCCCGTGTCCCGCATCCGGCGCAGCACCACCGCTCGCCGGCGCAGCGCGGCCGGGAGGTGGCGGCGCGGATCGAGCGCGCTGGGCGCCTGCGGGATCCCGGCCAAGAGCGCCGCCTCCGCCACGCTCAAGCGGGAGACCGGCTTGCCGAAGTAGAGCTCGCTCGCGCGCGCGACGCCGACCACCTGGTCTCCGTAGGGCAGCCGGTTCAGGTACTGCTCCAGGATCCAGTCCTTGTCACGCTCGCGCTCGAGCATCACCGCGCGCAGGATCTCGCGCGGCTTGTCCCACAGCCCATCCGGGCGTCCGTGGGTGAGCTTGATCAGCTGCTGCGTGATCGTCGACGCGC
Organism: Sandaracinaceae bacterium; assembly: GCA_040218145.1. Classification (GTDB taxonomy): domain Bacteria; phylum Myxococcota_A; class Polyangia; order Polyangiales; family Sandaracinaceae; genus JAVJQK01. Next base: position 17,235 of record JAVJQK010000053.1, read on the forward strand.
CGCTGACCCTTCGCCCGGGCAGCGCGAAGCTGAGCCCCGCGCGCGCGGTCGCGCGGAGATCGACCCCGCCGTGCGAGCGGAAGCGCTGGTCCTCCACCGCGAGCACCGCGTCGACGACGTGCGGCGAGACCTGGTCGAGCGAGACCCAGCGGCGATCCCGTCCGTCCGAGCGCTCGTGCCGCAGCGGCGTGCCGTGTCGGTCCGTGATCGTGACCGCGTCGCGGGGCCGCTCGAAACGCGCGCGCTCCACCTCCGTCGTCGTGGCCAGGTAGGCGACGAGCGCGGCGGTGCCCACCGCGAGCGACAGCGCGCCCCGCAGCAGGGCGCGCGAGAGGCGGCGCAGCGCGCGTCTCATTCGTCTCCGTCCACCACGCGCAGCACGTGCACCTGCGAGCGGGCCACGAAGCCGCGGTCGTAGAGCGCCTCGATCTGCGCCGGCGGGACCGTGAACTCACCCACGCTCGAGGCGCGCACCGCGTACGTATACTCCTGCAAGCCCGCTGGCGCCTGGTCGAAGTAGAACGAGGCGCCCTCGCTCGTGAACGCCCGGTGCGCGAGGTGTCCGAGCGAGCGCATCGCGTGATGAGCCCGCGCGTCCACCACGTCGTCGTCGGGACCCATGCCCAGCAGCGCGGCGAGCGAGGCGCGGGGCGTCGTCTCGAGGTCGGCGTCGACCGCCTCGAACCCCGCGGGGAGCGGGTCGAAGATGCCCGCCACGTCCGGGCCGGCGCCCTCGGTGTAGACGAAGAGGCGCACGCGGATCAGCGCGCCGAGCGGGACCGTCGCCCCGTCTTCGATGGGTCGACCGTCCTGCGTCTCGAACACGCGATGGATCGCCGTGCGGCGGCCCCGCGGCGTCTCGTCGGCCTCGGTGAGCGGCACGGCCCAGCGGCCGTCGAGGCTGAAGAACACCGCGCCTTCGTCGCCGCCCGTCACCCTGAGGGTGTGCGCCCCGCGGAGCTGCGCGACGTCCACCCGGTACGACGCGCTGGCCGCGCTGCGGGTGATGGCGGGCAGCGCCTGGCCGTCGAGCGAGACCGAGGGCGCCTCGCCGTCGACCCACGCCCAGCGCCGCGCGTAGGCCGCCAGCCCGAGGAGCGCGCGCGCCGTCTCGAGCGAGCTCGTCCAGGGGTGCCCCGGCCGGCCGCCCCGCACCACGAGGAGGTGCCCGGCCAGCTCCCCCGCGCGGTCGTGCCCGACCTCGAACCGGCTGGCGGCCTCGAGCACCGCGCCGAAGGTGCGCGCGCTCCGCTCCACCCATCGCAGCTGCGACGGATCTCGCGCCTCGTCGTCCCGGTCCGCCAGGACCTGCCGACTCGCGGCGAGGACCAGCGTGTCCGTCCGTGGGTCGTCGTCGCCGAGCGCGAGGGCGAGCTGCGCCGTGCCGAACGGGCTCAAGCGCTCGCGCTGCTCGTAGATGGCGGTGGCCCGGCCGCCCTGCGGCTGCCCCGCCTCGGCCAGCACGCGCAGGGCGTACGCGAGGCGGTCGAGCCCGCCCTCGCCATAGGCGTCGTGGAAGGACGCCCCGTTGACGAGCGGGATCAGCGCCTCCACCGCCCGCTCCGTGTCGGCTTCGGCCACCCAGCCGTGCCGTCGGGCCGCGACCAGCGCGTGGGTCGCCACCGCCGACTCGTGCGGGATCGTCCAGCCCGCGCTCGTCCAGCGCGCGAAGCCGCCGTCGGCGTTCTGCCGCTGACGCAGCTGGCGCACCAGGCGCTCGGCCCGCGCGCGGATCTCCGCCGGCGCGAGGTCTCGCGAGGGCGCGGCCACGCCGAGGTCGGCCCACGCGGCGAGCGCGATCAGCGTCGCCGCGATCGACTCGGTGTCGCTCCAGGGCGAGGCCTCGAGGCTGTCCACCGCGCCCTCGAAGCCGATGAAGGGATGCGACGCGACCGTCACGCGCAGGCCGCCTCCGGTTCGCGGCGTGCTCTCCGGCAACCCGACCTGCACGTCGCGCGCGCCCTCGGCCGCGCCGAAGACCTGGCTGCGCACGTAGCGACCGCGCGGCGCGACGCCGATCTCGTCCCGCACCGCCACGGCCTCTCCGTCCGCTTCGGCGTCGAAGCGCAGCGCGAGCGGCCCCTCCTCGGGCGCGACCAGGGACTCGGCGACGCGGAGCTCACCGCCCGCCGGCAGCGTCACGCGGTGCGCCTCTCCGCGCGACTCGCCCACGGTCAGGCGCCAGCTCACCTCGAGCGGCGCCTCGGTGGCGTTGTGCAGGAAGGCCGCGGCCTCCACCCGGTCGCCCGCCGTGAGGAAGCGGGGGAACGCGGGCCGGATCACCAGCGGCTGCTCGGCGACGAGCTGGGCCGAGGCCCGCCCGGCCCGCGCCCCCGCGTCGACCGCGACGGCCATCACGCGGTACTCGGTCGCGCGCGTGGGCAGGGTGACGGTCGCGCTCACCCTCCCCTGCGCGTCGGTCTCGAGCGCGGGCGCCCAGAGGGGGGTCGGCTCGAAGCGCTCGCGATCGTCGAGCAAACGGCGCGTCGCGTCGCCCTGGCCGCCGTCGCCGCTCGCCTCGGGCAGCGGCGGGGGCTGGACGCGGGAGACGAGGTCGCGGCGCGTGTCCTCCCAGGCGAAGGCGGGGGGACGCGGGCGGAAGAGGTTCCCGACGGGGCTCGGCGTCTGGTAGCCGGTCAGCCGCAGCGTGCCTTCGTCGACGGCCCAGAGCGTCACCTCGCCCCGGACCGGCCGCCCGCGCTCGTCGCGCACCTGCACCGCGACGGGCACCACGTCTCCCGGTCGCGCGGTGTCGGGCGCCTCGACCGTCACCTGCAGGCGCGAGGCCTGCGGCACCACCCGCAGCTCCGCCACGCCGAAGCGCAGGTCGGGCGCGTGCAGATCGATCGTGTCGCCGGGCGGCCCGGTGCGGGGGCGCACCAGGGTCACGCCCACGAAGACGTTGGGCACCATCTCCGAAGTGAGTGGCACGCGGATCACGTTGCCGCCCGCGGTGACCGGTCGGCGCTCGAGCGCGCGCGCGCCGTTCGCCGTCTCCAGCGTGATCAGCGCCATGCCCTCGGGGAAGGGAGACTCGAAGGCGAGCTCCGCCGTCTCGCCGACGCCCCAGCGCAGGCGCGTGGGCGTGACCGCGATGGGGGCGCCGGGCGGGTCGCGGTCGGGCTGCTCGTCCGGGCCGGCGACGTAGACGCGACGGCTCGCGACGCTGCGGCGTCCGTCGTCGTCGACCGCCTCGACCTCGATGAGGTAGGTGCCGGGGCGCGACGGCGCGTGCGCGCAGGCCGTCGGCTCCTCGGCGCTCTCGAGCCGGCAGCGGTGCACGGGCGCGCGGCGCTGATCGCGACGCAGCTGGTAGCTGCCGTCGGCGTGGCTTCGCTCGGACCACTCCCACCAGGAGTGCCAGCCCTCGCGGAAGAAGCGCGCCTCGATCGAGCGCCCGCTCACCGGCGCGCCGTCGTGGTCGACGAGCACCGCGCGCGCCTCGAGCGGCTCGCCAAGCGCCACCCAGTCGTCGCCCCGGGCGAGGCCGACCTCGAGCGCGGCCGGGTAGCCCACGAAGCTCCGGCGCGTGGCGTGCGCGTGCCCGGCCGCGTCGGTGATCTCCGCCTCGAGCTCGAAGCGGGTGCGCGTGGTGGCCGCGAGCTGCACCGTCATCTCGAGCGGCACGCGTCCGGTCCCCTCGAGCTCCACCTCGCCGCCCGCCACCGTGCCCGATCCCGCGCCGACGCCGGCCGGGGTGAAGCCGAAGCGCGACCAGCGCTCGGGGTAGGACGCGCCGCCGGCCCGGACGAGTGACCAGCGCAGCCGCCCGTTCGTGACCGGCGCGCCGAAGAGGTACGTGCCCGCGGCGTCGACGGTGAGCGCGTCGCCCGCGTGCACGGGGCCCTCGATCTGGCTCAGGTCCACGCGGAAGGTCGGCTGACGGAACTCCGCGACCCGGAAGCTCGCGCTGCCGGACACGACCTCGTCCGAGAGCACCTCGACCCGCCAGCTGCCCAGCGTGGCCGCGACGGGCAGCTCGAGCTCGACCGCGGCGGTGCCGAAGCGCGAGGGCTGGATGCTGATCTCGCGGAAGGGCGCCTCGCGCTCGGGGTCGAACACACGCACGACGTGCTGCCCGCCCGAGACCGCGCTCACCCGCGTGCCCTCGACGCTGCGCAGGACCACCTTGGCGAGGAGCGACTCGCCGGGTCGGTAGGCGCCGCGGTCGGTGAAGACCGTGGCGATCGGGCCCTCCGGCGGCGCCGCGCCCGGCGACAGGCTCATGCTCGACGGGCCCACGGCGCGGCGCGGGTCGAGCAAGATCGCCGTGCGGTCGTCGCCGCGTTGGACGAGCAGCGCGTGGCTCACCACGAGCGGGCTCGCCGAGAGCGGCAGGTGCGCGACGCCCTCTCGATCGGTCGTCGCCCGCCCTCGCTCGCGCCCCTCGGCGTCGGCGACGAGGACCTCGGCCCCCGCGACGGGCTGCGCGGAGTGAATGGACGTGACCCAGACGAGCAGCTCGCGCGGGTGGGCCCGGACCGTCACGCCGAGATCCGTCGCCTGCACGAAGGCGGTCTGGGCGGCGTTGGGGAGCCGCGAGGGGTCGGGCCGGAAGGACACCACCGACATCAGGCCGCCCGGGGTCGGATCCTCGTCGCGCCACGGGTAGCGGCCGGCGCCCCACCGGTTGGCGCGGGCGTCGGGCGCCAGGCCCGCGAGCGGGGTCGACGCGCCGCCGTCGCGGACGAACCGGAGCGGGGAGACGAGCGCGGCGAGCTCCTGCCCGGGCTCCACGCGGCGCTGGAGCACGTCGCTGGGCGCCGGGTGAATGGTCGCGAACGGGAGCAGCCCCGCGGCGTCGCGCTCGTAGGTGAGCCGCCCCGACGCGACGCGGATCTGTGGCGCGTGGCCCGCGCTCCGCACCGCCAGCGGGGGCAGCGGCCGGACCGCCTCGCCCTCCTCCGTGCGCAGCCCGCTGACGCGCACCTCGTAGACCTGGTCGGGCTCCCACTCGCCCGACAGCTCGACGAGCCTGTGCTGCGGCGGCCCGTGCGGAGCGAGGCGCACGCGGAGGTCTCGGACGGCGGGGCGCACCCGGAAGTTCGCGACGCTCGCCCCCGCGAGGCGCGCGCTCGAGAGCAGGCGCAGGCTCGGCCCGATGCTCACGATCTCGCCCGGCGAGCCGCGGTGATCGCACTGCCCGAGATAGGCGGCGCCCTCCTGGCAGCCGACGCCCTCGATGTGCGGCCGCGGCGCCAGCTCGTAGCTCATCACCGCGGGGCTCGAGCCACCCCAGGGCAGGTAGCGCGGCGCGAGCGCGAGGCCGATGCGCGCGCCGGGCTCCAGCGCCCGACGCAGGCGCACGTCCACCCGGTAGCCGTCCTCGGGCTGCTGACGAGCGGCCGTCAAGGTGATGGGCACGCTGCGATGGCCGCCGCCGATCTCGTAGGCGAGCAGCTCCTGGCGGAGGCTGCCGGGCTGCACCGGCGCGTCGAAGTAGAGCGGCAGCGGCGCGCCCGCCGCCACGCGCCCCTGCGAGCGGTAGGGGCTGACGCGCGGCGCGCCGTCGAGCACGAGCACGCGCTCGAGGTCGTCGACGAGCGCCTCCCCGCCGAGCGACGTGAGCCCGCCCACGAAGCCGAGGCGCACCTCGCGCACCCCCGGGGTCCAGGCCGAAGGCGCGGGCGCGAAGACGACCGTCGAGCGCGAGACCCAGCGCGCCTCGCCGCGCAGGGCGGGCCGGAACGTCAGCGGCGTCGGCGACGCGGGCCGACCGACGCGCCAGCCCTCCACCATGGGGCGGTTGAAGCGCACTGTCAGCGACTGCCCTCGCCGCAAGCTCGTCGCGCCCTCCCGCGGCGTCATCACCGCGAGCGCGTCCGGCTGGTCGGCCACGAGCAGCGGCGCGAGCGGCGTGCTCGGCGGCAGCGCCTCTTCGGGCGGCGGCCACGCCGCGACGTGCTCCCAGAGACCCACGGGGACCGTGCTCAGCGCGGGACGATCCGGGGGCGCCTCGTCCCAGGACAGCACCCCGACGAGGACCGCGAGCAGCGCCGCCGCGCCTCCGACCATCCAGGGGATCCAGGCCCTCCGGATGCGGCGCCCGCGGGCCGAGGTTCGATAGGGTCCATCTCCGGGCGGCGGCAGCTCTCGGCTCGTCATGCCGGGAGCCAAACGCAAGCATCGCGCCGCGGGGCCGCGCGCCCGCGCCACGGCGCTCCGCCGCCCGCGACGTGTCTTTGGGCACACGCGGCGTCTTCACGCCGACACGTCCCCGAACGACCCTCACCCGATCAGGAGCGCGAACGAGAGGCTGGCCCGCAAGGACCACCCGCGCTCGGAGAACACCCCGTCGGAGCTGGGGTTGCGGGGCGGCCCGCTGAGCCCGTCGGGTGAGTACGCCGCGAGGCCGAAGCGCCCCTGGAAGCGGAGCCCGTCGCCGATCGGCACCTCGAAGCCGGCGTGGCCGCCCAGCACCATGCCCGCCACCCAGCTGTCGAGGAAGCCATAGAGCATCTGCGCGACGCACACCCCGGCCGTGGCCCCCATCGAGAGCGCGAGCCCGTGGCGCAGACGGAGCACCAACCCCGGCTCGATCGTGGGCAAGAGGTAGGGCTGGACGCGCGAGAACGGCTCGAACAGGGCGCCGCCCTCGAGCCGCCCCTCGAGGCGAAACCACTCGACGTCGAAGCCGCCTCCGACCGAGAGCCCGAGGGCGTGCTCGAGCCGCTGGCCGCCGCGGGGGATCTCGCTGCCGTCGGTGTCTTCGACGCGGCTGCCGGCGAGGATGGGGGCGTCGAGGGCGAACCGGCCGAAGCCCGCGGGCGCGCCCCCCTGCGCGGAGACCGATCCCACCGCCGACGCGAGCCCGAAGGCGGCCACGAACAAACCCCACCGCATGACCCGATGGTGCCCGAGGCGGCCGGATCGTTGCACGCCCTCGGACTGTCAGTCCTCGACGATCGACGCCGAGCGGATGTAGTCGAGGTCCGGGAAGTCACGCCGCAGGTAGGCGTTGCCCTCGCTCTGGATGCGCCCCTGGATCGGCCCGCGGCCGCGCGGCGCGCCCTCGCCGTACCCGGCGTGCAGCCGATCGACCACCGCCATGTCCCGGACCCGGCCGAAGGGCGCGAAGCCCATCGAGTTCAGGCGCGAGTTGTCGGTGAAGCTGATGAAGAACTGCGTGGTCCGGGTGCCCGGGCCCGCCATGGCGTAGCTGACCATGCCGCGCGTGTTCGACTGCACGACCGGATCGTCCGGAATGTTCCGCTCGCGCCAGCGGGTGTTGACGGCGGGATCGCCGTGGAGGCCCGCCTGCGCCATGAAGCCCTCGATGACGCGGAAGAACGCGATGTCCTCGAAGTAGCCCTCGCGCACGAGGGTGTAGAAGCGGTCCGCGCCGTGCGGGGCCCACGCGCGCGTGACGTCGATGAGGATCGGCCCCTTCGTCGTGTCGAGGCGCACCGTGAACGTGTCGGGCGCGCGCTGGTCGCCGGTCTCGACGGCCTGGGCGGGCGGCGCAGGCGGCGGCTCCCGACGAGGCGGCGGCTCCCGGCGAGGCGGGGCGACGCGCTCGGGCGGCGCCTCGTTGCTGCCAGCGTTGCTCGCGGAGCGCAGGCGCGGGAGGTCCTCCGGATCCGTCGAGGGCTCGGCCGAGCGAGAGCAGCCGACGGCCAGGAGCGAGAGCGCGAGGAGCGGGACGAGTCGACGCAAGGGATTCCTCCGAAGTTCGTTGGGAAGAGCGGGCACGGTATAGCGTCTCTCCCTGGTACTGTCTCGCCGTCCATGAAGACCTGGATCGTGCGCGCGCTGGTCGTGATCGGGCTGCTCTTCTTCGGGTGGATCGGTCACTTCTTCCTCGCGCCGCGGGGGCTGGCCTGGATCGTCTGGACCGTCGCGAGCGTCATCGGCGCCTTCGTGGCGCTCGAGGTGATCCTGCGCACGCGCAAGCGCCGCAAGGAGCGCGCGGACTGGGCCCGCTTCGAGGCCGCGGTCACCGATCCCGGGTCTCGGCGAGAGGTCATCCGTGAGCTGGTGCGTGAGATCGACCGGGCGCGCCGCTTCGGCCCCCGCGGGCGCATGCCGCACGCGCGCCTCGCGGTGCGCCTCGCGGAGCTGCACCTGGCGAACGACGACGCCGAGAAGGCGCTCCAGGCGCTCGCCAAGGTCCCGGTCACGGAGCTCGAGCCTCTGCCGGCCGCCGTCGTGCGCTGCGCGCGCGCCCAGGCCTACCTGCACGCGGGCGACGCGGACGGCGCCCACGCCGCGCTCTCTCCCCTCGGCGCCGAGCTCGACGCGGCGGCGATCGGCGATCCGGTGCTGGACGCCACCCTGGCCCTCGCGCGCGGCGGCCTGGCCCTCGAGCGCGGAGATCCGGACGCGGCGCTCCAGGCCGCGCGCTCGGTCACGGCGCTGGCCGAGCCGCACGACGAGCTCTGGGACGAGGCGCGCGCGCTCGAGGCGGCGGCGCTCGACGCGCAGGGCGCGAGCGACGAAGCGGCGGAGACGTTAGGGTCGATCCGAGCGACCGGACGCGCTCGCCTCGAGGCGATCGGGACCGCGCGCGTTCGCCGTCTCCTGACCGCATGATGCACCCCGACACGCGCTGGCTCGAGATCGACGAGGAGCGCTTCGACGCCGAGGCGACGCGGATCGGGGAGCGGCTCCTGCGCGACGCGGCGCTCGTGGCGGGCGGCGTCGCGCACCGGATCGCGGAGGTCGAGCTCTACTACTTCGGCGACCGCCACCGCGACCCGTTCGCGCACCGCGATCCGGCCCAGCTCGAGCCCGGCCGCTGGTACTTCCACAAGAGCGGGCAGAGCTACCGCGGCGGCAGCTTCAAGGGACTCGACCTCAGCCTCGGTCGACGCGGCACCTGGGGCGGCGCGCTCATCCGGAGCGTGCGGGGGCCCGACGGCGCGCTCGTCAGCGGCCCCTCGCTCGTGGTCGACCACCTGCTGCGGCTGACGGGACTGCCCGACGTCGCCTCCCTCGCGGCCCGCGCCGACGCGCTGCTGCAGCTGAAGCCCGGCGCCCCCGTTCCGTCGTCGATCCTTCGGACGGCGCGCGTCGGGCTCACGCTGAAGCGCTTCGAGGACGCCAAGCCCGCCTACCTGATGCGCCCCGATCGCTTCCTCAACGCGCCGGCGGAGATCAAGAAGGGGCGCGTGCACACCGTGGTCGCCTTGCACAAGGCGGGGCTGGACACGCCCGCGATCAAGCGCCGCACGGGCAGCCCCGGCCGGACCATCGAGCGCTACCTCAGCCGCTACGAGGAGGGGCGCGCGCGCGGACGCTTCCAGAGCTTCGTCGGCAAGTCGCTCTCGCCGCTCGACCTGGCCGCCCTCCACGGCGTCTGGGAGGCGCGCTTCGGCGGTTCGTGAGAAGATCGGTGGAGCGTGTCCTACCGCTCTCCCCTGGAAGCCGCCCGCGCCCGCATCTCCGCGCTCGAGGATCTGCTCGACTCGCAGGATCGCGTCGTCACGGGAGAAGGCGATGACGCGGGGGGCAACGCCCTCCGAGAGGTCCGCGCCCTGCTCGCCGAGGAGCGCGCGGAGCACGAGGGCCGCCTCGCGGACCTCCGCCACGAGCGAGAGGCCCTCGACGCCAAGCTCGCGGGGCTCGAGACGCAGCTCGTCGAGGAGCGCGCGCGGCGACAGGCCGAGGTGTCGCTCCTGCGCACCAAGCTGGAGGAGGCGGAGCGCGCCATCACCCACAACGCGTCGCTGTTCGAGGCCGAGCAGACCATGCAGCGAGCGCAGGCGGAGGCCGAGCGCGCGCGCCTCGAGCAGAAGCTCGTGCAGCGAGACACCCAGCTGCGGGAGCTTCGCGAGGAGATCCGCGTGCATCTCTCGGGCGACCGCCGGGAGATCCGGGCCCACTACGAGGCGCGCGTGCGGACCGTGGGCACGGAGCTGGCTGAGCAGGGCTCGCTGTCGCGCCGGCTCGAGCAGAGCCTCGAGGAGGCGAAGGCCGCGGTGGACAGCCTGCCGCCCGCCGACGAGCGCGACCGCGAGGGCATGGTGGAGCGGGAGATGGCCCGCCGGAAGCTCGCCATCGGGCAGGTGGAGCTCGAGCGCACGCGGGCGCGCATCGAGCGGCTCGAGCTCGAGCTGGAGCGCATCACCGCGGCCGAAGCGCAGCTCGCCGCGCGTTGACGGCGGGCGCGGTCTCTCAGAGCGCGAGCGCGAAGCGACGGATCTCGTCCGCCGCCTCCTCGGCCGCGCGCTGCAGGACCAGATGCGGCGCGTCGAGGCGCCGACGGGGCAGGTCCGGGCGCTCCCAGCCCACGCTCCGGCGCGGCCCGATCAGTCGATCGTCCGTGCCCTCCATCACCAGCACGGGTATGCGCGCGCGCCGCAGCTCCTCGCGCACGTCGACCGCGAGCATCGCCTGCACGCGCCGCGCGAGCACGTCGGGCCGGACGGCCCGCACCGCGTCGCGCACCGCCTCGACCAGCTCGTCGCTCGCGTCGTCCCCGGCGAGGAAGCGCCGAACGGCGAACGCCGGCAAGGGACGCGCGAGCAGCCCCGGCCGGGCGAGCCAGCCGAGCGGGCGCGGGGCGGGCGCCTCGGCGAAGGTGGCCACGAGCACGACCGCGCGGAGCGAGGGCGGAGGATCGGCCGCGAGCCGGATGGCGACCGGACCGGAGAAGGACTGGGCGACGAGCACCGCGAGCCTCGGGTCGCCGTGGAGCGCCGCCCGCACCCGCGCCTCGAGCCGTCCGTAGTCGAGGGCCTGGTCGGTCGGATAGTCGAGCGCCTCGACCTCGAAGTCGGCGAGGAGGTGCGCGCAGAGCTCGCTCGACATCGCCGAGCCGCCGTCCAACCCCGGAAGGACGATTGCGCGCATGCGATCGATGTAGCACCGCGAGGCGCGCCGTCGACGTCAAATTGACTCGATCTCACCCTCCACCGACGTGGACAGGTGCACGAATCCAGGAGGCTCAGACCTCTTCGTGGAAAGGTCCGGTGACCTCGTAGGTGATGCCGCCGCTGCCGCCGCGCTGCGAGCTGAAGTAGAGGCGCGTCCCGCTCGGATCGAAGGCGGGCCCGGTGATCTCGGACGAGTCTTGCCCGACGATCTGCAGGAGCGGCTTCGGCTCGCCGCTCGGGAGGATGGCGACGACCTGCATCGAGCCGCCGTCCTCCGCCACCAGCACGTCGCCGCAGCAAGACACGGTGATGTTGTCGACGCCGCTCAGGGGCACGGGCGTGAAGTCGTCGTCGTCGTAGAGCACGCTCATCGACTCGCCCGCGACGTCGTAGGCCCAGACGCGGTCGTCGCCCTTGGTGCTCATGTAGACGACGCCGTCGTGGTGCCAGATGCCCTCGCCGCCGTCGAAGCCGGTGCTCTCGGCGACCTGGTTGCGCGTCGAGACGGAGCCCTCGCGCAGCGGGTCGGGGACCTCGTGCCAGGTGACCGCGCCGCCGGGCGCGACCTCGGCGATCTCGAGCAGGCCCTCCGACAGATCGGGGTAGTCGTACTCGTTCATGCCGGCCGGCGTGAAGCGGTAAAAGCCGCCGCCCGACGCGTCCTCGGAGAGGTAGAGCTGACCGTTGACGGGATCGACCGTCACCGCCTCGTGCTTGAACGTGCCGAGCGCGGGGCGCAGGACCGGGTCGCGCTCCCCCCACGGATCGGTCTCGTAGACCTGCCCCGCCTCGAGCTCCTCGCACGAGAGCCAGGTCCCCCACGGCGTCGGACCGCCCGCGCAGTTGATGTCGGTCCGGTCGAGGATGCGATAGGCCGCCGTGATGGTCCCCGAGGCGTCGAAGCGGATGGCGCCCACCCCGCCGGCCAGGGGGATCTCGCTGTTGGAGACGTAGATCCAGCCGCCGTCCATCGTCGCGAAGGTCGCGCCTCCGTCGGGGGCCGTGTGCCACTCGTAGTCCGTCCCCTCGACGAGCTCGCCCGAGCGCGCGACCACGCGCGAGCTGAAGCCCTCCGGGAGCCGGATGTCGTTGGCGTCGGGATCGCCGAGGGGGCCGATGTCCGCGATGAGCGATCGGAGCGCGGGAGGCGTCGGCATCTCGCGCGGCGGGAAGGGGCTGCCGGTCCCGGAGTCCGGATCGCCGATGACCCCCGTGTCCGCCGTGCCGCCGTCGACGCTCCCGTCGAGCGGCGCCATGCCGTCGTCGCAGCCCTTCAGGGCGGGCGAGAGGAACACGGTGGCCAGGCCCGCGAGGCTGCCGCGCAGGACGCGGCGGCGAGGGATCGGGATCTCGATTGCGCGCTTCTTGCTGCTCATCGCGCGGAAGGATGGCAGAGACGCGCCGCCTTGAAAATGTGGGAGGGCTCAGCCGGCGCGCGCAGCCTCGCTCAGGCCGCCTCGGACACGCTCGCGAAGCAGGCGTCGAGCGCCTCCGCGAACACGTCGGGCGCCTCGAACTGCAGCAGGTGCCCGGCGTCCGGCGCGAGCACGAGGCGCGCGCCGGGGATCTTGCGCGTGGCGCTCTCGGCGAGCTTGCGCGGGCTCAGGTGCGGGTGGAGGAGCGGGTTCGGGATCAGCCGGTCGCGCAGCCCGAACGCGATCGACGTCGGCACGCGCACGTCCGACAGCTCCACGGGCTCGTCGAGCATGGCGCGCACGCCGTTGACCACCGCGGCCGCGTAGCCCTCGAGCTCGTCCCCCGTGAACGCGAGCCGCGCTCGGACGAGCAGCTCCGCCTCGGCCGGCATCTCGTGAAAGGCCATCGCGAGGTTGCGGCGCACGGCCGGCTCGCTCTGCGTGCTGAGCACCCAGTCCCGCGTCACCGCGTTCTGCAGCATGCTCTTGGCGTAGATGCTGAAGCGCTCGAGGCCCGCGGGCGCGACGAGGGTGAGCGCCGCGACCTGCTCGGGGGCGGAGAGGGCGCGCCAGATCGCGATCTGCCCGCCCATGGAGTGGCCCACCCAGATCGCGCGCTTCACGCCGAGCTGGTCGAGCAGCCGACCGACGATCTCGCCCTTCTCGCGCAGGGACGTCACCCCGGGGTCCTTCTGGCTCGCGCCGTACCCGGGGAGATCCACCACGATGGCCCGGCCGCGCCGGCCGAGGGCCGCGAAGTTCCGCGCCCAGCACAGGCTCGAGCTCCCGAGCCCGTGAACCGCCACCACCGGCAGCGCGCGGCTCCGAGGGTCCCCGAGCTCGCGATACCCGATGCGCCGCCCTCGCACCTCGGCGAACGAGAGGGGCGGCACATCTGCGTCGAGCGAACCAGGCATTCGTGGGACCCTAGCAGGGTCCGGCGAAGATGCGCGCGATGCATCGCCGAGCGCGACGGCGTGTCCAGCGCGCCGGGCCGACGACGAAATGCTGAAGCATTTCGGAGGAGCCACTGGCGCGCTGGGCGCGCTGTCCCGCCGGCGAGGCGCGCGCAGTCATCTTTGCCGGACACTGCTAGCAACCGGCGAACGCGCGAGCCCGAAGGTTTTCCCGAGCAGCACGCGGATCGGGAGGTCGCGTGGTACGACCGGACTACCCAATGGCGCGCGTTGGAGCTAATCGGAGGAGATGCCTCAGCGCGTGCGCGCGTACATCGCCTGCTCTCTCGACGGCTTCATCGCGGGCCCCGGCGACGACCTGTCGTGGCTGCCCCAGCCCTCCGGCGAGAGCGACACCTCGGCCTTCGACGCCTTCCTCGAGCAGATCGGAGCGCTCCTCATGGGGCGACGCACCCACGACGTGGTGGCGAGCTTCGACGTGGCCTGGCCCTACGGCGAGCGGGCCGTGCTGGTGGCGACCCACCGCCCGCTCGAGCCCGCGCACGGGACGGTGCGCGCGGTCGAGGGATCGATCGAGGCGCTGGTCGAGGAGGCGAAGCGCGTGGCGGAGGATCAGGACGTGTACGTCGACGGCGGCGCCCTCATCCGGCAGGCGCTCGACGCCGACCTGCTCGACGAGATGATCGTGACGGTGGTGCCGTACGTGCTCGGCGAAGGCCACCCGCTCTTCGCGGGCGCGCAGCGGCGACCGCTCGAGCTGATCGCCCACGAGCACATCGGCGAGGGCATGATGCAGATGACCTACCGCCCGGCCGGAGAATAGGCGTCGCCCGCGCCCGCTCGACGACGGTGCGAGCGGCGGGGCGCGTGAACGGTCCACCGGACATCGGGCACCGACCTCCGAACGCGCGCTGAACGCCCGCCCGAGTGCGCGGCGCAGCGCAGCGCGGAGGAAACGATGGAACGACGATGGATCGCCGTGGCGCTGCTCTCCGTCCTGAGCGGCTGCAACTACTACGACAGCCCGCACCTCGGGTGCTGGGAGGACGAACGCCCCGATCGAGACCACGGACGGACGCCGCGGCTCGCCGACGGCGGCGCTCTCGATGACGGCGCTCCGGATGACGGCGCCCTCGATGACGGCGCTCTCGATGACAGCGCAGCGCCCTCCGTCCCCTGCCCCGGCGGCTGCCCCGCGGACGAGGCCTGCGTCGAGGGCGCGTGCACGCCGCTCGACGCGCTCTGCCGACACGCGACCGACTGCGGCCCCGGTCGCGCCTGCGTCGACAACGCCTGCCGCCCCCACTGCGCGGACGACGCGGACTGCGCTCACGGCACCGCGTGCGCCGACGGCCTCTGCGTCCCCGCCTCCGAGTGCGCGGGCGCGGACGACTGCCCCGCGGACGCGGACTGCCTGGAGATGCGCTGCTTGACCCGATGCGCGATGGACCCCGAGTGCGGCCCCGACGCGCGCTGCGTCGCGGGGGTCTGCCGCCCCGACGTGGCGCCGCGGCCCTTCTGCGCCAGCGACGCCGACTGCGCGGCCGGTCATCTCTGCGTGGCCGGGGTCTGCCGCACGCCGTGCCCGAGCGGAGAGGACGCGGAGTGCCTCCGGTGGGACGCCCAGCTCGTCCAGTGCGCGGAGCCCGAGCCGGGGCTGCGGCTCTGCTACACGCGCGGCGAGTCGAACCCCGAGTGCGTCACGCGCAGCGAATGCGACCCGTCGCGCCACTGCATCGACGGCCTGTGTCGATGAGCGCGCTTTTCCTTGAACGCGTCGACGTCCCCCGGGCACGGACTCGCGTGCCCTCGTTGGCAGATGTGATCAGGCTCCCCGTCCGTGGCGACGCGTCCGCCGATCTCGTGGCCCTCCGCGAGGGTGACCCCGCGGCGATCGCGCGATGTTACCGGGCTCACCACGGCGCGGTGGAGGCCTTCGCGCGCCGGATGCTCGGTGACCCCGAGGCCGCGCGGGACGTGGTCCACGACGTCTTCGTCTCGCTCCCCGACGCGGCGCGGCGCTTCCGTGAGGGCGCCTCGCTGCGGACCTTCCTCATCGGCATCGCCCTGAACCTCTGCCGCCGCCGCATCCGCACCGCCGTGCGCAAGCGGCGCGCGCTCACCCGCATCGAGGAGGGTGCCACCCACGAGTCGCCCTCCACGCCCGAGGCGGAGACCTCCCGCCTGCGCCTCGCCGACGCGCTGCGTCGGGGGCTCGAGACCCTGCCGCTCGCGCAGCGGGAGGCCTTCGTCCTCTGCGCCGTCGAGGAGCGCCCGAGCCCCGAGGTCGCGGAGATCCTCGGCGTGCCCGAAGGCACGGTGCGCACGCGGCTCTTTCACGCCCGCAAGAAGCTGCGCGCGTTCCTGGAAGCGGAGGGCGTGTCGTGACCGACGAGCTGCTGGAGCGCGCCGCGTCCGCGCTGGCCGAGACGACGCACACGCCGACCGCCGACGACGAGGCGCTGGCCGCCATCCTCCGGGACGTGGCCGCGCGACCGCCGAGGCGCGAGCGCCGCTGGGGCTGGATCGCCGCCGCCGCCGCGGTGCTGCTCGCCTTCGCCGGCGGCCCCACCGCGTGGGCGTGGACCGGGGAGTGGGTCCAGGCGCTGCTGAGCCCCTCGGAGCCGGCGCGCGCCGAGCAGGCGCCCGTCCCCCGCGCCGCGCCGACGCCCCCGTCCCGCGCGAGCGCACGCCGCCCCGCCGCCGAGCCGCCTCCGGAGCGGGAGGTCGAGGAGCCCGAAGCGCCCCCTCCGCCCCCGGTCCCGTCTGCGCGGGTCGCCCGGCGCAGCCCCCGACCAGCGGTCGCCCCTGCGTCGCCGGCAGACGGCGCCGCGCGGATCGAGCGCGAGCGCTTCGAGCGCGCCTACCGCCTCCACTTCCGCGGTGACTCGCCCGAGGCCGCCCTCGGCGCCTGGGACGCCTACCTCCGCGCCCACCCCGACGGCCGCTACGCGCTCGAGGCGCGCTACGACCGCGCCCTGTGCCTGGTGCGGCTCGACCGCCTCGCCGCCGCGCGCGTCGCGCTCGAGGACGTGGTCCAGCGCGGCTATCGCGTCTCCGACGCCCGGGCGCTCCTCGACGCGATGGGGGCGCCGTGAGGCCGGCGCGGCTCCCCCTCTCGCTGCTCCTGGCCCTGACCGCCGCGTCTCCCGTTCTCGCCTGGGCGCAGGTCTCCAGCGCGCAGGTCCTGACGGTGCACGTGCAGGCGGGGACGCCGATCAGCCAGACCCTGTTCGTGAGCCAGCTCGAGGCCGACCTCGAGGTCTCGGTGGAGACCACCGCGCCCCAGCACGCCCGGCTCCACCTCCGCCTCGAGGGTGAACAGATCGCGGTCCGCCTCCGCGCGATCGACGTGCCGACCCGCCTCCGCCGCCTCACCCCCCTCGCCGACGTCGGCGAGACCACCCGCGCCGTCGCCCTCGTCGCCGCGAACCTCCACCGAGACGAGTCCGCCGAGCTCCTCGCGTTGCTCCGCGCCCGCCGCATGCGGCCGGAGGCGGTAGCGGGAGCCGGAGCGGGAGCGGGAGCGGGAGCGGGAGCGGGAGCGGGAGCGGGAGCGGGAGCGGGAGCGGGAGCGGGATCGGGATCGGGTTCGGGGTCGGGGTCGGCTTCGGGATCGGGCTCGGGTTCGGGTTCCAGATCGGGATCGGGTTCGGGTTCGGGTTCGGGATCGGGTTCGGGTTCGGCTGCGGCAGCGGGCTCGGGTTCGGGAGCGGCAGCGGGCTCGGGTTCGGCCACGGCAGCGGATTCGGCTGCGGCAAGGGACTCGGAAGCGGACTCGGAAGCGGACTCGGAAGCGGACTCGGAAGCGGGAGCGGGAGCGGGAGCGGGAGCGGGAGCGGGTGCGGGAGCGGGAGCGGGAGCGGGAACGGATGCGGATGTGGGAACGGATGCGGGAGCGGAAGCGGATGCGGATGCGGGAACGGATGCGGAAACAGCAGCACCCCCGCCTCTGGCCCCGGCCCCGAAGCGCCCCGCGACCCCCTTCGGCCTCGATTTCCTCCCCGGCGTCGGCTGGTCCAGCGCGGACGGCGTCGCGGTCCGCCGCCACCTCTCCCTCGGCGTGCTCGGCGCGCTCTCCGGGGGCGTCGACGGCGTCTCCCTCTCTGGCGTGACCGACCTCGCGCTCGGCGACGTCGATGGCCTCCAGGCCTCGGGTGTCTTCTCCCTCGCCGAGGGGGACCTCGACGGCGTCCAGCTCGGCGTGGTCGACGTCGTCGGCGGCGGCATGGCCGGGACCCAGCTCGGCGTGCTGGCCTTCGTCGGCGGCGCCGCGTCGGGGCTCCAGGGTGGCGTCCTGACCGTGAGCGGGGGGCGCCTCCACGGCGGTCAGCTCGGCGTCGTCGACGTCGCGGGCGGGGGCGTCAGCGGCGCGCAGCTCGGCGTGATCACCGTGGCGGGCGGCCCGCTCGAAGGCCTCCAGGCGGGCGTGGTCAACGTCGTCTCAGCCCGCGCCGACGGCGCGCAGCTGGGCGTGGTCAACGTGGCGGGCGACGTGCATGGCGCGCAGCTCGGCCTCGTCAACGTGGGCGGCCGCGTGCACGGCGCGCAGATCGGCCTGATCAACGTCGCCGACGAGGCGGACGCGCAGATCGGGCTCGTCGGGGTGCAGGGCAGTGGCTGGGCGCGCCTCCGCGTCAGCGGCGACTCCACCGGGGTGCTCCAGGCGGAGCTCGTGCACGGCGGCGCGTGGACGCACATGATCCTGACGGCGGGCGCCGCGCCCTTTCTGCAGCGTCCGCGCGCGAGCGTCGGCGCGGGCCTCGGGGCGCACGTCACGCTGGTCGAGGACGTGGAGCTGCACGTGGAGCTCCTCGCGCGGGTGATGCTGGGCGACGGCGTGGAGCTACGCGGGCCCGAGATGCTCGTCGAGCCGCGCGTCCTCGTCAGCGGCGCGCTCGTCCCCGCGGTGCGCCTCTACGGCGGGCTCGGCTACCAGATGCACTTCACGCCCGACGCCTCCTCGGAGCTGCGCGGGCCGGTCGGCGCCCACGCGCTCGGGTCGTTCATCGACGCGTGGCCGGCGCTCGTCGCCGGGCTCGAGCTCTTCTGATCAGTCGCCGTCCTGGCGCGAGCCGGAGGCGGCCCCGTCGGCGAAGAGGCCGTCCTGATCGAAGAAGGACGAGCCGTCGACGATCTCGACCTCGAGCTGCGAGCCCGCGAGCCGACGGCCCTGGAGCGCCTCCGCTGCGGCCTCGGCCGCCGCTTCGTCGAGGGTCGCGAGGTACGCCTCGCCCTCGTAGCGCCCCGACTCGGGGTCCCGCGCGAAGTGCGCCTCACCCTCGAGCCCGAGCTTCCGGCAGAACGCCTGGAACTGCTCGAGCGTCACCGAGAAAGGAACATTGCGAACGTGGAGCCTGAACACCGTCTCTCCCATCGTGACGAAGAGGTCCGAAGGTGACCGCGCCCGACGCCCCGAAGGTGACACGCGCGCCCGAGCGTTGCCAGAGCGCTTCGGTCCGGCACTGTCATGGTTTGGTCATCGCGTGGCGGCCCCGTCGCGGCGCCGCATCCTGGGATCGCGCGCTGGCACGCCGCCGGCCGCCACCATGTCGCACGAGAGCCCGCTCCCGTGTCCGGAGCCGCTCGTGCTGATCATCGCCATCTTCTTCGTGACCCACTGGGTCCTCGCCGCGTTCGTACAGGTGTTCTTCCTGCATCGCTACGCGGCGCACCGGCAGTTCACCATGTCGAAGGGCTGGGAGCGCTTCTTCTACCTGCTGACCTACGTGGTGCTCGGCTCGAGCTACCTGCCGCCGTACGCGTACGCGGTGCTGCACCGCATGCACCACGCCTACTCCGACTCGGAGAAGGACCCGCACTCCCCGGAGAACTATCGCACCCCGATCGGAATGATCCTCGCCACCCGGCGGAGCTTCGACGACCTCGCGCATCGCCGCACCGAGATCGAGCCGCGCTTCGCGGGCGGCTACCCCGAGTGGCCCGCGCTCGACCGCCTCGGCTGGTGGGCCCCCGGGCAGATCGCGTGGGGCGTCGCGTACGCCCTCGTCTACATCGTCTACGCGCCGACGGTGTGGCTCTGGCTGCTCATCCCGGTGCACGTCCTCATGGCGCTCGTGCACGGCATGCTCGTCAACTGGTGTGGTCATCGATACGGGTACCGCAATCACGACACGCGCGACGTCTCCACCAACGTCTTCCCCGTCGACCTGCTCGTGCTCGGGGACATGATGCAGAACAACCACCACAAGCACCCGATGCACACGAGCACCGCGTCGCGCTGGTTCGAGATCGACGTGGTGGGGTTGGTGATCCGAGGGCTCGCGCGCCTCGGCGTCGTGCACCCCCGCGTCCCGATCGACGCGTCGCGCGTCAGCGCGGCCGGACGGTGAAGCCGCCCTCGGCGCGCTGCCCGTCTCCGAACTCGGCCGTGAAGTGCACCACGCGGTCCTGCTCGTACGCGCCGGGCTGCACGGTGACCCGCACGTCGCGCGTGCCGCGGTCCCAGTCCCAGCTCCCGTGGGATCGGCCGGTGCAGCCGGTCGCGGACGCCCTGAGCGTCCCGGACGTGCCGTGCAGCTCGGCCACCGAGAGGTCGAGCCGGGTCATCGCCCAGCCGAAGTCCTCCCCGCCGCGCGCCCCCACGTGGATGGTGACGTCGTCGGAGTCGAGGTCGACCTCGTAGGCGTCCGCGTCGAAGGTGCCCACGTCGGGCAGCTGCCCGGACAGCCAGGCGTCCTCCACGACGAAGTCCTCGGAGCGACCGACGTCCCCACCCGATTCGTGAGGGTCGTAGAGGCAGCCGAGCCAGAGCGCCCAGGAGGCGCAGACGATCACCCAGGTGGAGAGCTTCTTCATCTCTCCAGCCTGGGCGATCCCCTGGCGCGGAGCCGGGGAAAAACCGCGGAGCCGCGCCGAAAAACCGCGGGCGTTCAGCTGCCGACGCAGGTCTCGCAGCTGGTCACCGTGAGCACGAGCGTGATCTCGTCCTCATCCACGGGCGTGGTGGACGCCCCGTGCGTGAGCGTGAGCCGGAAGCGGTATCGATTCTCCCCCACCGCGTAGCTGCCGGGGTCGATGCCCCAGCGGACGCCGCTCGCGCCGGGCAGGTTGTCCCGGCGCATCGTCTCGCAGCTCTCCTCGCGGTCGGCCAGCTGCATGCAGCGCTCGAGCGTCAGCTCGTACTCGAGCGGGCTCTCGTCGTTGATGAGCTCGTACGGGTAGAAGAAGTCGAGCGCGATGTCACCGTCGATGGTCATCGGCTCCGGCTCGATGCCCCACTCCACGTCGCGCACCGGAGAGGGGCCCGCGTCGCCCTCGCCCGCGTCCTCGCCGCCGCCGTCCGGCGGATCGACCTGCGCGTCGGTCGCGCCCGCATCCCCGAGGCCCGCGTCGTCGGGCCCTCCGTCCTCCGAGCCGGAGTCACCTCCGCAGCCCAGCATCGAAACCGCCATCACGAGAACGCCCAGTCGAACGCACGTACGCAGCAGCAAGGGACACCTCTTGTGTAAGAAGGCCGCAATCTGACATGCGCCCGGCGCCGCGCCAGGGGCTTCAGGGGCAAGCTCAGGGGCCAGCTCAGGGACAGGCGGTGGCGACCCAGGGCTCCGTGATCCACCCCGTCGCGGGCGCGGGGCTCACGGACACCTCCACGCACCCGTCGGGGAGCGGGGTGAGGGTCCCGGACGCCTCGGTCCGCGCGAAGCGCTCCTCCCCGCCCAGGAGAGGGTTGGCCCGCTTGATCTGCGCGGCCACGAACACGCCCGTGGGGACGAACCCGCCGAGGCGGGCGTCGCTCGGATCGTAGCGGTAGGTCGGGAACTCGCGCTCGATCAGATCGAGCGAGCCGTCGAACGAGAGCGGCTCGCTGGGCCACTCGACGAGCTCGAGGTGCAGGACCTGGAACTGCTCGTCGTCGACGTTCTCGGGGATGGGATCGAGGAGGCGCTCGCAGACCACCAGCCGGTCCTCTCGCACGCAGGTCGTCTCCCGCGCCCGGCTCGCGGCGTCCGGCGCGTCGCTCGCGTCGGACGGGGCGCTGGCGTCTCCGTCCGTTCGTCCGAAGGCGCGCCGCAGCCGAAGAGCAGAGAGACCGAGGCAGCCACCAGGGTTGACGCTCGCATGTAAACGAGACTACTCCCCTGCGTCGCTCCGCGCCATGGACACCGCGGGCCTCCTCGCCTACCTTGCTTTCATGCTTCGCATCGCCTTTTGTCTTCTCGCGGCCCTCGCCCTCTCCCCCGCCGCCGCCTTCGCGTGCTCGGACGCGGGCCCACCCAACGCGACCTGCAACCCCGACGGAGGCGCGTGGATCGAGTGCGCGACGCACGACGACTGCCCGGGCGCTCAGCTCTGCGATCACCGCAACCGCTGCGCTTGCGGGTCCGGCTGTCCGTACGGCGAGGCGTGTGAGGGCGCCGCGTGTCAGTGCACGGGGCCCGAGCGGCCCGACGCGGGGCCGGAGTGCACGGCCACGCTCGACAGCTGCGACGTGTGGACCGTGCGGTGCCCCGACGCGGGCGTGACGAGCGACATGGACGGCGGCGCCTCCGCGGACGGGGGCGGCTCCACGCCCTCCTCGGGCGGGTGCTCCGTCGCCGCGCGCGCGCCGCGCTCCCTCGGATGGGTCGGGCTCGTCGCCCTGGCCGCGCTCGGGATCAGGCGATCCAGGCGCGCTCGATGAGCGCCTTCAGGCGGGCCGGCTCGCTCGCGCTCGTCTTGCACATGAAGCCGCTCTTGTGGGCGAAGTGCACGTCCGGCTCTCCCTCCACGCGGGAGAAGTCGAGCTTCGGGTGGTCCTCGTAGCGGCCGATGCCGTAGCCGTCGCCGCGGCGGTCCGGATAGACGATGGCGGCGATGGTCTTCTCGAGCCCCTCGGCGCGGATGTAGCCTGCCACCGCGGCGCTCGGCTCGTCGGGCGGCGGCTCGCTGCGGGGCAGGAACACGCACTCGATGACGTCGTCGCCGTGCGCGAGCGACCAGCGCTCCACCCGCGACGACACGTAGTCGATGCGCTCGCGGACCTGCTTCAGATAGTCGAGGAGGTCCTGCCCGACGAAGCGCATGAACTCGTAGAGCGGGTCGCCCGCCGCGAGCTCGCGCTTCCTGGCGAAGCGGCGCAGCAGGGTCACGTCGATCGGCGAGTTGAGCTGCGAGATGGCGCGGCGCGGGACCCCGAGCCACTCGGCGGTCTTGTTGGGGCCGCGCGAGTCGAACCACTCCGCCGGCTCGAGCCAGTCACAGAACTTCTTGGCGTCCTCGTAGAGCGCGAGGTCGTCGAGCACGAGGCTGAGCGCGCAGGTCGGCGCGTGCTCGCGCGGGAAGTGGTGATGATCGAAGTTCGACCGGCTCGGGTCGTGGCTGCCGCCGATGTCGACGATGGCGACCTCGGCGTCGTCCAGCTCCTCCGCCGTCGGCTCACGCCGGACGACCGGCGCCCCGTGCTTGGCGATCAGCACGCACACCGCGAGCAAGTCGTCTTTGTGCGCACCGCCGGGGTGCGTGAGGATGCTGCGAATCATGGCTGCGCTCTACCACGACGCTGCGCCAGCCGCCCTCCGCGGCTTTTCCCGTGGCCGGACGCCGGCGCGCAGCTAGGATTCCCGCCGTGCAGAGATGGAGACCATGGAGATCCGCGGGCGCGCCCCTGCTGCTCGCCCTCCTCGCATCGACGGGCTGCGGCGGCCCTCAGTACGTGCACGATCCGCGCTGCGTCAACGATTGCCAGCGGTCGAACGACGCGTGCCTGCTGGAGGCCACCACGGCCGTGGCCGTGCAAGCGTGTCAGGAGAGGACGAGCGCGTGCGTGCACTGGTGTGGTTGATCGCCGCCCTCGGCGGCACGGTCGCGAGCGGGTGCGTTCGCCACTACCAGGAGCCTGCGGTCAGCGAGCCGCACGCGGTGGTGCGCATACGCACCATCCGGCATCGCTGGGCGGGCCCGATGCTGGACGAGACGGTTCGCCTCAACGCGTACGCGATCACCATGCCTCCCGCTGGCCCCGGCCCCACGACCCACGCCCTGCGCGTGAGGCCGGAGCCGGCGATGTGGCGGTTCGGGACCGACTTCTACCACCTGGAGCAGCGCAGCCGCCTCGAGACCTACCAGGAGTCGTACAGCTGCGGCACCTCGTCCTACCCGCAGACCTGCACCCGCACGCAGACACGCACCGCCTACTACACCGCGCACGTCACCGACGCGGCCTGCCAGGGCGTGGTCCAGCACGAGCCCCTCGCGGGCGCGGCCTATCTGCTGCAATACGAGTTCTACGACCACGGCCACTGCACGGCGAGCTGCTTCCGCCAGCTGAGCAGCCCGAGCGGCGAGTTCCAGCTCATCCCCTGTGGTCCGAACGAGCCTCCGGCGTACGCCACCCCGGCGTCGATGGCCCTCCCCCGCGCTCCGCACGCCGCCCCGCGCACCTCTGGCGGCGAGAACGCAGGCGGCGCGAGGCCCCGCAACACCCTCTCCCCGCCCTGAGCTTCAACGGGCGCTCGTTCGGGGCGGCCTGCGAATCATGGCCACGCTGTACCTCGAAGCCGGCCCGGCCGCCCTCGCCGCCCGACCGCCGTGGGCTGCGCTCCGGGCTACTTGTCTCGTGGCTCGGCGTCGGCGCACGGTCAGGGTTCCCGTCGTGCGGAGATGGAGACGCGCGTAGTACACATTGCTGCACACACGGAGACGCGCGGGGCCAGCCGCTGTTCGCCCTCCTCGTGGCGTCGACCGGCTGCGCTGCGCGGCCCACAACTGGAGCACGAGCCGCGAGAGCGTCTGCCTCTGCGACCGCACCCGGCGGCTACGTCGCCCCGCCCGGACCGTGATCGCACGTCGAGTTGCGACCCCTCGTCACGCGTGATAGCAGCCACCCATGAGTGACGGGGAGCGTGGAGCGAGCGCGTTCAAGCTCGTCGCGATCGTGCTGGGCGGCGCCCTGACCCTCGCGGCGGCGGGGTACTCGCTCGCGCTCGGGCGCTACGCGTTCGACGGTCCGGCGATGGAGCCGACCCTCGTTCACGGCGAAGGCGCGTTCGTCCTGAAGCGCTGGCTCGCCGGTGCCCCGCTCGCGGGCGAGATCTGGATCCTCTCGTCCCCCGCCGACGGGATCGAGGTGGTCAAGCGCGTGATCGCCACCGGGGGCCAGACGATCGAGATCCGAAGCGACCGCCTCTACATCGACGGCGAGCCGGTGCCCACCGAGCGCGTCGACTGCCCCGAGACGGTCCGAAACGCGGACGAGGCCATCTGCCACCGAGAGCGCATCGGGGAGCGCTCCTGGCTCACTCTCAAGGCGTCGTACGGGGTGCCCGACGACCTCGCTCCGACGGTGGTGCCGGAGGGCTGCGTGTTCGTGCTCGGCGACCACCGGGACCGCAGCAACGACAGCCGGAACCCGCACATCGGCCCCATCTGCGCCGAGAACCACGTCGGGCGGGTCTTCGGGGAGTGACCTCGGCGCGGCTCCCCTCGATTCGGCCCTGCGCCTGCCGACCCGTCGGTCTCCCCTCGTGGAGGTTCCTCCCCGCACCCGCTCGCTCACCCGACGCCTCGGCCCACTGGCGTCAGCGCCGGTCGACCTGGTTCAGGTAGTTCTCCTGGCCGCGCTCGTTCGGGGCGGCCGCGCCCCGATGACCGCGCACGCTCCGAGCGCGTCCGCGAGCACGATGAGCGGCAGGCCGAGCAGGAGCGACGGCCGCCCTCCGAGCCCCAGGACGATGAGGGTCCACGCCCCGGCGAGGAGCGCGAAGCCGCGGAGGAACGAGCGCGCGTAGAAGTGCCCCGAGCCGAAGAGCGCGAGCACCATGGGCAGGATGATGGCCGCCGCGATGGCCACGCCCTTCTTGCGCGGCGCGGGCCCCGCCTGCTCCATCCCACCGCGATAGGGCCCGTCCACGTCGCTCATCGCCACCGCGCGGGGCGGCGCGTCCTCCGGGTCGACCTCGTGCTCCTCGAGCGCGTCGAGGATGGCCCGCGCCCGCTCCACCTGAGAGGCCGGCACCTTCAGAGGCACGTTCAGCGCTCCCCGCATCACGCCGCCGTAGAGCGCGTTGTGGTTCGTGCCGGGCGCCATCGCGGGGATGCCCTCCTGCTTCAGCAGGTCGAGCAGCATCTCCGCCTCGACGAAGTCGGGCACGTGGCGGATCGTGACGAAGTCGTCCTCGGCCATGCCCGGTCATAGCAGGGATCCCGCGGCGCCGCGTTGCACCTGTCACCGACGTGTTCGACAGTGCACCCGTGCGCGATCTCCTCTGGGCCGGCTCGGCGTCCGTCGCGTTCCACGCGGCGCTCACGCTCGTGGTCGCGAGCGCGCCGCTCACCTGGGGAGCGCCCCCCGAGGACACCGCGCACGTGACCCTGGAGCTGCTCCCGCCGAGAGAGGAGCTGCCGCCCGAGCCCCGCGTCGCGCCTGCGCCCAGGCCCACGCCCTCGCAGGAGACGCCCCCTTCGCGGCCCGCCGCGTCCCGAGCGCGCCCGAGCGCATCGGTGCTCGAGCCGATCCCGCGCGCTCCGCTCGCGGCCGCGGAGCCCGAGGGCGCGCCGACGTCCATCGGGCAGGCGGATCGCGAGCCGGCCGGGCCCGAGCGAGCGACCGACCGCCCGTCGCCGCGACCCAGGTTCGATCCGCGCGACCTCGAACCGAGCGCCGTGGCCCGGAGCTTCTATCAGCCGACCGGCCCCGGCCCCTCGAGGCGCGGTCGACCGGCCGGCCTGCAGCCCTCGACCCTGCGCCCCCTGACCGAAGAGGAGGCGGAGGCGCGGCACGGCGCGCACCTGCGCAGGCAGGCCATGGCCCGGCCCTGGCTCGAGCGCGAGACCCCGCGCCCGCGGCGCCAGCCCGACGGCTCCTACGTCTGGACGGGTCACGGCACCACGGCCCGCATCCTCCCCGACGGCGAGGTGCGGTTCGACCACGACGCGGCGGGCGTGGACCTGGCGACGGGGTCGGGGCACTTCGACCTCAACGACCTGGCCGCGGCGGCGCAGGGCCAGAACCCTTACTCCGCGCGCGAGGAGTGGTTCATGCGGCACACCGAGGCGCTGCGCGAGCAGATCGACCGGCAGTGGCGAGAGGGGGTCGAGCGGCGCGCGCTGGCGCGCCTGCGGGGTCGCCTCTCGCGTACGTGGGACGACCCGAGCCAGCCAGCCCCCGCGCGACGGCGCGCCCTCTTCACGATGTGGGACGAGACGGCGGACGACGGGCTGGGGGCCGAGGTGCGTCGACGGATCATCGCGTTCGTGCGCGAGCGCTTGCCGCGAGGTAGTGAGGACGCGTTCACCGACGCCGAGCTGCGCGCGCTGAACCGCGGGCGCGAGCGCGACGAAGCCTTCGCGCCCTGACCGAGTCGCGCTCCGTCGAACCGATGACCCACCTCAACTCCGCCGAATCCTTCTCCTCCCTCGGGCTCACCGAGCCGCTGGTGCGCGCCACGCGAGAGCGCGGCTTCGAGGCGCCGACCCGCGTGCAGAGCGCGGTGATCCCGAGCGTGCTCGAGGGGCGCGACGTCTGGGCGTGTGCGCCGACCGGCTCGGGCAAGACGGCCGCGTTCGTGCTGCCGATGCTGGACGCGCTCGGCGCGCGCGAGCCGCGACAGGACGGGCGCGGTCGGCGCGCCGTGTCGGCGCTCGTGCTCTGCCCCACCCGCGAGCTCGCGGCGCAGACCGCGGCCGAGATCGCATCGCTCGGCAAGCACCTCGCGTCACCGCCCGACACGCACGTGGTCTTCGGCGGCGTCTCCATCAACCCGCAGATGCTGGCCCTGCGCGGCGGGGCGGACCTGATCGTCGCCACCCCGGGCCGGCTGCTCGACCTCGTGTCGAAGAACGCGCTCTCGCTCGCGCGCGTCAGCACGCTGGTGCTCGACGAGGCCGACCGCCTGCTCGAGCAGGGCTTCCAGGAGGAGCTCGACCGCGTGCTCGCGGCGCTCCCCGAGGAGCGGCAGACGTTGCTCTTCTCCGCCACCTTCCCCCCCGCGGTCGAGGCCCTCGCGGAGGCCGTGCTCGACGCGCCGGAGCGGGTCGAGATCACGGCCGAGGACGACGACGCGCCCGACATCACCGAGCGCGTGATCGAGGTCGACGCGCCCAGGCGCACGCAGCTGCTCCGCCACCTCCTCGAGGAGAGCGACGCCGACCGCGTGCTGGTGTTCGTCGCGACCACCTACGCCACCAAGCACGTGGCCCGGAAGCTCACCGACCTCGGCATCGCGGCGACGGCGCTGCACGGCAAGCTGAGCCAGGGCGCGCGCACGGGGGCGCTCGAGGATCTGCGCGAGGGCAAGGTGCGTGTCCTCGTCGCCACCGACGTCGCCGCGCGCGGCCTCGACATCGACGGGCTCGCCATGGTCGTCAACTACGACCTGCCTCGCTCCCCCAACGACTATCGCCACCGCATCGGCCGCACGGGTCGCGCGTCCGCGTCGGGTCTGGCCGTCAGCTTCGTCACCGCCGACATGCACGGTCACATCCGCCTCATCGAGCGGCGCGAGCGGCGCTACTTCCCCCGCGAGCACGTGCCCGGCTTCGAGCCCGAGGAGGAGGAGATCTCCATCACGCGCACCGACGGCACGGGCGGCGTGAAGGGGAAGCGCAAGAGCAAGAAGGACAAGCTGCGCGAGGCGGCCGCGCGCGGCGAGAAGAAGCCCTGAACGCCTCAGCGCTCGATGCAGACGCAGGTGAAGCCCGCGAAGCCGCTGACGCACATCTCCGCGTCCCCGCACTCCGGGCCGTCCCCGCAGCGACAGCCGCGATCGTCACAGGTGTCGGCCCGCGCGCATCGCCCGCCCATGGACGCCACGCACTGCGCGACGGCCTGACTCCCGCCGTTGTCCTGCGCCCACATCCGGCAGATGGCCATGCCGCGCCCGTCGCACGCGCCGGCGATCCGGTCGTCGATCCGCGTCGGGCACGCGGAGCCCGCGTCGTCCCCCGCGCCCGAGTCCGGCTCGACCCCCGCGTCCGTGGGCCCCGCGTCCGCGAGCACGCCCGAGTCCGGGTCCGCGCCCGAGTCCACGTCCGTACCGGCGTCGAGGTGTCCGCCGTCCGCCGTCGCGCCCGCGTCGGCGCCGCCCCCGTCGCGCGAGCGCCCCGCGTCGTCGGTCACGGACTCCCCTCCGCACGCGAGGAGGAGCACGGAGGCGAGGAGGAGCGAGCGGCGAGAAGTCATTCGCGCATTGTACGCGAGCCCGCGTCGCGGGGCGCCGGATCCAGCACGTCGGCCATATGCCGAGGATACCCGATCACTTCTGCCGCGCGCCGGGTGTCACGTGCTGCCGGCTTCGGGGCAGCTGTTCGAGGCGCCTCTGCTCCGCCGCCGCCGCGTGAGGCTGACGGCTCGAGAACCAGGAGCCACCGACGCGGTTGTAGACCTCGCGCTGGCCGCACCCCGTGACGCCCACCTCGGTGGGTCGTCGACCGACCTTGCGGATGAGGTACAGGTCGAGCTCGGCGCGCGGGCAGTCGAGCTCGAACGCGGCTCGACGCGTCACCTGCGCGCGAGCGCGCTGCCAGAGGCTGGCCTCGATCTGGACGCCGTCGATCCGGACGCTGGGGCCGCGACACCCCCACGCGGCGGCGAAAAGGGAGACCAGGAGCAGCACTTGGGGATACAGCTTGCGATCGGACACCCGCGGACGTTCTCACATCCTCGCGGGGGCGACAAGGCGACGAGCCGTCAGATCAGGAAGGGCACCTTGGTGGTGACGCCGGCGCCGTAGAACTGCATCGCGCCGGTGGTGTCGGTGACCACGGTGGTGATGCCGGTCTCGCGGTCGATCTGGAGGAGCTGGCCCTCGGAGCTGAAGCCGTACAGGTCGCGGCCCCAGTAGCCGAGGCCGAAGAGCTTGGTGAAGGTCTCGCCGCCCGCGGTGCGGGTGGTGCCGATGATGCGGATGGTGGCGTCGCCGGAGCTGGGGATGGTGATCTCGGCCACCGCGTCGGGCTCGCCTTCGATGGGGCGGCCGTCGGCGTCGCGCTGCCGGAGCGTGGCGAAGGTGCCGAGCCCGGAGATCGACGTGATGTCGCCGGAGGAGCCCCAGTTGTCGGGGTAGCGGCCGCGCGGGGTCAGGCGCGCGGTGACCGGGTCGACCTCGTAGAGATCGCCGCTGTTCGTCGCGCCGATGAGGATCTCGCGGCCGCTGGGCGAGAGATCGGCCGGGATGAAGCTGAGCCCGAAGAGCGGGTCGATGTCGGGGTCTCGGTCCTCGCGGTAGGTGAAGGAGATCAGCGTCTCCATCGTCTCGGGGTCGACGACGTAGATCTCGGTGAAGCCGACCGTGACGATGCGCCCGGTCCCGTCGACCGCGAGGTCGAGCATGTTGGGGGAGCTGCCGTCCTCGATGTCGAACACGCCCAGCTCGGTCACCGTGTTGGTGAAGGGCGAGAACTCGTAGAGGGTGTCCTCCGAGTGCGCGTAGATGAGCACGTCGTCGAGGCGCGGGCCGCCGTCGATGGGAGGCCCGGAGTCCCGGAGCCCGGAGTCGACCGGGCCGCTGTCGGGGTTGGCCTCGGCGTCACGCGACGGGATGCGCCCGCCGGTGTCACAGGCGGACAGAGCCAAAGACAAGGATGCGAGAGCGACGACAATACGCATGGGAGACTTCCTCGAGGCAACGAGAGGACCGAATCGAGGGTCTGTACCTCATCCCGGGCCGCGAGTCAGGTCGACGCGCCCTCGCTTCTCTCCCGCCGAGGGCTCAGCCCACCCACTCGAACGCGATGTGATCGCGACAGAACGCGAAACGAAGGGCGCGGGCCGGACGCGACGCCTGGCTCAGCGCGATCTCCGACCCCCCGGGGAAGCGACCCGTGCCCGCTCAGTCTGCGCCGAGCGCGGTGAGGCAGGCGCGGATGGCGGCCTCGATGAAGCGCTGGCTGGCCGCGGGCTGCGGCTCGCCGACCAGCTCGGTCCCCGTGAGCACGGCGCCGACCCAGCCCTCGGTGTGCCAGCGGCCGAGCGGCAGCGGGGCGAGCGCGTCGGGCGCGGGGTACGGCCATGGCGTGACGTAGAGGTAGGGCTCGGCGTAGCTGCCGTCGCCCGGCGTCATGCCCACGCCGACCGAGCGCGCCTCTTCACCGCCGCGCTCGCCGCCGCCCTCGTCGAGCACGTCGAGCGCGAGGAGGGTGGCGATGTCGAAGTGATGCGGCCAGCAGCGGACGGGGCTCGCGCCGCGCTCGCGCGACACGCCCTCGAGCAAGGCCGACGCGTCGCCGAACCAGCGCGCCAGCTCCTCGCGCGCGCCCGGGTCGCCCGCCTCGAACGGGGCGCCCTCTTCGGCCGGGTGCGCCGGCAGGTCGTGCGCGGGGCGACGCAGCGCGGGTCGACGCAGCGCCGCGCCGCCCAGCTGCCCCGCCAGCCACGTCAGCCCCTCCTCGAGGGTCAGGCCCGCGAGCGCGCAGCGCGCCTCGACCGCGTCGTCGGCCAGCACCACCAGCGCGAGGTCCGCGAGCGACAGCCCCGCGCGACGCCCATCGGGGAGCGCGACGCCCACGAGCGCGCCGTGCGCCTTCGACCAGGAGAGGCTCGTGTGGGAGTGGTCCTCCTTCGGCTCGGCCAGCGTCGCGCCGGCCGCGGCGGGGATCTGCGCCGCCCAGTGCGCGGCGAGGCGCGTCTCCGCGAGATCCGTCGGCGCGCGCGCGCCGAGGGGCGCCCAGTCGTCTTCGAGCGTCATGACGTCGCAGGTTACAGCCGCGGTCTGCACACGTAACCTCGCGGCATGAGCGACGCGACGAAGCGCTGGCTGAAGGTCCTCGACCCCGACGAGCTGCCCGAGGGGCGGGTGAAGGCGGTGACCTCGGGCGCGCAGACCCTCTGCATGACGCACTTCGAGGGGCGCTACGGCGCGCTCGACAACCGCTGCCCGCACCAGGGCGGGCCGCTCGGCGAGGGCTCCATCGAAGACGGCTGGCTCCGCTGCCCCTGGCACGGCTGGGACTACCACCCGCTGACCGGCGCCTCGCCCGGCGGCTTCGACGAGACGCTCACGACCTTCGCCGTCGAGGTGCGCGACGACGGCGTCTACGTCGCCCTCGACACGCCCCTCGACGGCGCGCTCTCGCACGTCCGCACCGCCACCGACGTCATGGCCGAGACCATGGTCGCGTGGGGCGTCAAGTGGGTCTTCGGCATGGTCGGCCACAGCAACCTCGGGCTCGCGGACGCCATCCGACGCCGCGCGAACGCGGGAGAGCTCCACTACGTCGGCATCCGGCACGAGGGCGCCGCGTCCTTCGCCGCCTCCGCGTACGGCAAGCTGACTGGACGCCCCGCCGCGTGCCTCTCCATCGCGGGCCCGGGCGCCACCAACCTCCTGACCGGCCTGTGGGACGCGCACGTGGATCGCGCGCCCGTGCTCGCGCTCACGGGGCAGGTCCCGACCGCGCTCGTCGGCCGCGGCGCGTTCCAGGAGGTGGATCTCTCGGCCGCGTTCGGCGGCGTCGCGGTGCACACCGCCACCACCTACCCGCACAGCGACTTCGCGGAGCTGATGACGCTCGCGTGCAAGAACGCGATCCTGAAGCGCGGCGTCTCGCACCTGGTCTTCCCCGACGACGTGCAGACGCTCGAGCGCCCCGACGCGCCCGCGAGCCGGCCCGAGGGCCGCGTCACCCCGCTCGACATCACCCCGCCCGAGAGCGCGCTGACCGAGGCGCTGGCGCGACTCCAGGAGGCGAAGCGGCCGGTGATCATCGTCGGCCACGGCGCCGCGTTCGCGATGGACGACGTGGTGGCGCTCGCCGAGGCGCTCGACTGCCCGGTCATCACCACCTTCAAGGCGAAGGGCCTCATCGGCGACGACCACCCGCTCGGCTGCGGCGTGCTCGGGCGCAGCGGCACGCCCATCGCCAGCTGGTTCATGAACGAGGCCGACCTGCTCGTGGTCTTCGGCGCGTCGTTCTCCAACCACACCGGCATCACCAGCAAGCTCCCCACCATCCAGGTCGACTACGAGGCGATGGCGCTCGGCCGCTTCCACGCCGTCGACGTGCCGGTGTGGGGCGAGGTCGGGGTCACGGCGCGGCTCCTGCGCGAGCGCCTCGGCGGCGAGCTCGCGGCCGGGAGTCAGCGCGACGAGATCGCTTCACGCTGGGCGCTCTGGCGGGACGAGAAGCGGCGGCGCGCCAGAGAGACGGGGGAAGGCGGCGTGCACTGCGTCTCGGTCTTCGACGCGATGACGCGCCTCGTGCCGGACGACGCCATCCTCGCGGTGGACGTCGGCAACAACACCTACTCGTTCGGCCGCTACTTCGAGTGCAAGGCGCAGCGCGTGCTCATGAGCGGCTACCTCGGCTCGATCGGCTTCGGCTACCCCGCCGCCATGGGCGCGTGGGCGGCCACCCAGGAGGCGGGCTCGCCCTTCCACGGCCGCAAGGTCGTCGCGATCACGGGCGACGGCGGCTTCGGGCAGTACATGGGCGAGCTCAACACGGCCGTGAAGTACGGCATGAACATCACGCACGTGCTCCTGAACAACGCGGAGCTGGGCAAGATCAGCAAGGAGCAGCGCGCGGGCCAGTGGGACGTGTGGGAGACCTCGCTCCACAACCCCGACTTCGCCCGCTACGCGGAGCTCTGCGGCGCGCTCGGCGTTCGCGTCACCAAGGCCGAGGCGCTCGACGCGGCCCTCGAGGCCGCCCTCGCCCACCCCGGCCCGTCCCTCGTCGAGGTGGTCACCGACCCCATGCTCATCTGAACCCGGGACCCGCTGATGAGCACGAGTGACCGCTTCGTCCTCCGCGACATCCCCCGCGCCCGGCTCGACCGGGAGTGTCGGCGCGTGCTCGCCCGACTGCAGGACGCCTTGCCGGAGGGGGCGGAGGCCCTCGAGGTCGGGAGCACCGCGGTCGAGGGCGTGATCGGCAAGGGCGACATCGACGTGCTGGTCCGGGTCCCCGCCCTCGCCTTCGACGAGACGCGCGCGCGGATCGACGCGCTCTTTCCTCGGAACCCGGAGCAGCTCTCGAACGAGATCTACCAGGGCTACCTCGTCCCCTCGGAGCTCGACGTGGCCATCCAGCTCACCGTGAAGGGCGGCGCGTACGACGACTTCGTGCCCTTCCTCGAGCTGCTGCGCGCCTCGCCCGAGCTCCTCGGGCGCTACAACGCGCTCAAGCGCGCCCACGACGGCGGCCCCATGGATCGCTACCGCGAAGAGAAGGCGGCCTTCATCCGAGCCGCGCTCGACTCCTGAGCCGCGTCAGGCGCTCGCGATCGGGCCGGGCTCGAAGCGCACGGTGAGCTCGCTCGGGTCGCGGTCGCCCGCGTCGTGCGGGAGGTTGCGCATGAAGAAGATCATCTCGGGCACGGTCGCGAAGCCCATCTTCTTCAGCGTGCCCGCGAGGCTCTCCTCGATCCCCGCTTCGGTGTCGTCGAGGGCGAGCGCGGCCACCGCGGCGTCGAGCACCGGGATCGACTCGGGCGTCACCTGGAGCACCGACGCATCGCGCATGCGCTCGCGCAGGGTCTCCGGGATGGTCCACACGCCGCCGCCGGGCTCGAGATACACGGCGGAGGTGTCGAAGCTCGCGTCGTCCAGCATCACCACGGGGAGCTCCCGGAAGCGCGCGCGCACCCAGCCGACGAGGTCGTAGGCGAACATGTCCGGCAGCTCGGGGTCGACGAGCACCAGCACGAACGCCGGGTCCGCCAGCGCCGCCTGCGCGTCGGCCGCGGTCTCGGCCACGTCCATGTCGAAGCCGCCCGCCTCGCGCAGCGCGACCAGGATCTCGCCCCACTCCCGCCAGCGCGGGCTGACCACGAGGGCCGGCGGCCCGCTCGGAGACGACGGCTCGGACGCTTCGTTCATCGCGGGACGATTCCAGGCGTCTCGCCGCAACGCAAGTCGCGCGCGCCCCTCCCCAAGCGCGGCCGCGCACGCTATGCCGCGCGCGGACCTCGGCATGCACGACGACACCCGCGATTCACCACGTCGGCCCCTCCGAGCGGCACCGGCGTCGCTCGCGCTCTGGCTCGCGCTCTCGAGCTGCGGCCCGGCCGAGGCGGTGTCCGACGGCGGCCTCGACGCCGGCGCCGTCGTGGACGCGGCCCGGGACGCCAGGGCGGCGCCTACCGACGCGAGCGACGGCGACGACGCGGCGCTCTCCGACGCCGGCGCGCGATCTCTGTCTCTCGGTCGGTGCGTGAACGAGGCCGGCGAGGACTGCGAGGGCGACGTCGAAGGCGGGCGCTTCGAGGCGCTCGCGCCCGACTCGGTCGTGCCCATCGTGATCGGCTTCCAGGGGAGCCCGATGTTCGTGCTCGCGATCCGCGCCGTCGGCGTCGACCCCGGCGACCCGGAGGACCCGTTCGGGCCCGACAACCCCCAGGTCGAGCTCCTCGTGTTCGACGAGGCCGGGGTCGAGGTCGCCGCCTACCGCGATCGGGCCCCTCTCCACGTCGAAGCGGGGGGCGCCGAGGGGCTCTCGTACTTCGTCGTCCTGGGCGGCGCGACCTCGGAGGTCGCCGACGCGCCGCTGCGCGTCGACGCGTGGCTGCGCGATCGTGCTGGCGTGGAGCTGCGCGCCTCGCTCGACATCGTCGCCGGGCCCGCGCCCTGAGCGCGCGCGGACGGCGCAAAAAGAAGAGGGCCGAGCCCGGCGGTCGCCCACCCAGCTCGGCCCTCGCGGTCACGGCTACGGCTCAGAAGAGCTCGAAGTAGGTCCCCGAGGCTCCGCCCGTCGAGCTGAAGCCCGAGAGCGACGCGCCGGCGCCGCCCTCGACGCGCGCGATCCCCGTCATGGTGCCGGCCGGGGCGAAGAGCTTGATGCGCCCGCCGGCGCCGCCCGCCGAGCTGAACCCGGTGTTGTGCCCAGCCGCGCCGCGCGCGCTGAGCACGCCCGAGACGTCCACGCGCGTCGTGCCTTCGAGGAGGATGCCGCCGCCGGAGCCGCCACCACCCTCGTCGATGGTCCCGTCGTTGCCGCCTCGTCCACCGTCGGCCTCGATGCCGCCCGACACGGTGACCGTGCCGGCGCGGAGCACGACCCGACCGCCGCCGCGCCCGCCCGCGTCGCCGAAGCCGTTCGCGCCGCCCGAGCCCAGCTCCACCGAGCGCGATGTCCGGCTCCCGTAGGCCGGGCCGCCGGCGGTGCAGCTGTCGCCGATGCCGCCGACCCCGCCGTAGCCGGCGCCGGAGCCACGGCACGTGCTGGTGCCCGGCCCCTGCCCGCCGTTGAAGCCGCTCGCGTTCGCGTCGATGAGGCCGGCCACCGTGATGGTCGACGCGTCGATGACGAGGCTGCCCGCCGTCGGCACCGCGCCCGTGCGCGGCTGGACCCGGACCCGCCCCTCGATGACCGCGCCGCCGGAGAAGGCGTGCTCGCCGTACATCGTGACGACCGCGCCGCACGGCACGAAGAGCTCACCGTCGACCGGCGCGCCGCACGAGGCGTCGCAGGTGTCGTCGAAGTTCACGACGGGCGAGTCGTCGCGGGTGCACTGGGTGGCGCAGCCGTTGTCGACCGTGCCGTCGCAGTCGTTGTCGATGCCATCACACACCTCGGTGCCGAGCGTCGCGGGGCAGCGGTCCGCGCGGCACTCGTTGGTGTCGCCGCAGACCGGCGCCGACGCGCCGCAGTCGCTGTCGCGCTGGCAGCTCGCGCCCGCGGCGCCCGTGGTGCAGAACCCGCCGGTCGCGCAGATCGGCGCGGAGGGGCCGCAGTCCGCGGCCGTGCCGCAGGGATCGCCGAACCCGCCGGGGGGCCCGCCGATCGACATCACGCCGGGGTCGCAGGTCTCGTGCGACTGGACGACGCCGTCGCCGCAGGAGCCGCTCGCGGTCTGGCAGTCCGCCGAGCAGTAGTCGCCGCCGACGGTGTTGCCGTCGTCGCACGCCTCGTTGCTCTGCACGGTGGAGTCGCCGCACGCCCCGGTGACCGTCTGGCAGTCCACCGAGCAGTAGTCGCCCGCCATGGTGTTGCCGTCGTCGCAGGTCTCGTTGGTCTGGACCGTGCCGTCGCCGCAGGCGCCGCTGACGGTCTGGCAGTCCGCCGAGCAGTAGTCGCCGCCGGCCGTGTTGCCGTCGTCACAGCTCTCGTTGCCCTGCACGGTCGAGTCACCGCACGACCCGGTCACCATCTGACAGTCGGCCGAGCAGTAGTCGTCGCCGGCCACGTTGCCGTCGTCGCAGCTCTCGTTGCTCTGCACCATCGCGTCGCCACACGCGCCGGTCACCATCATGCAGTCGGCCGAGCAGTAGTCGCCCGCCGCGGTGTTCATGTCGTCGCAGAGCTCGTTCGTCTGCGTGACGCCGTCACCGCACGCGCCGGTCACCGTCTGACAGTCCGCCGCGCAGTAGTCGCCGTCGGCCGCGTTCCCGTCGTCGCAGAGCTCGTTCGTCTGCATCATCGCGTCGCCGCACGCGCCGGTCACCGTCTGACAGTCCGCCGCGCAGTAGTCGCCGTCGTCGGTGTTCCCGTCGTCGCAGCCCTCGTTGCTCTGCGTCATCGCGTCGCCGCACGAGCCGGTCACGCTGCCGCAGTCGGACGCGCAGTAGTCGCCGTCGTCCGTGTTGCCGTCGTCGCAGACCTCGATGTCCTGCATCATCGCGTCGCCGCACGCGCCGGTCACCGTCTGACAGTCCGCCGAGCAGTAGTCACCGTCGTCGGTGTTCCCGTCGTCGCAGCTCTCGCCGATCTCGACGGTCCCGTCGCCGCACGTCGCGGTCGGGCCCGCGTCCGTCTCACCCGCGTCAGGGTCGTCGCCCCCGTCGCTCATCGTCACGGCGCCGTCGTCGGGGGCTGCGTCGCCGCCCGGGCCCGCGTCATCCGTCATCGCGCCGCCGTCACAGCCCACCAGGGCCAGGACCAGAATCCAAGGCGCGCCATCGCGCATCAAGCGTTTCATTCCGAGCTCTCCTCACACTACCCACACACGCACCTCCCAATGCGTCACCACGCGGGGGCGCTTGTAGCACGCGCGCGAGGCAGGGATGCAAGCGACATCGCCCCCGGATCATGCAGGACCGTGTGATCGGAGCAGCGCCTCAGCCGTGATCGGCGCGGCGCCGCGCCAGGAGCGCCAGGATCGCGAGGAGGACCCACGGCGACGGCGCGGCGCGAGGCGCGATCGCGCAGCCTCCCCCGGCGTCCGGCGGCGGCGCCTCACCGCCCGCGTCGAGCGGCGTCCACGCGTCGACGCGCGCGGCCGCGTCCCGTGGAGCCGGCGCGCCGGAGTCCGTGGACGCGCCGCCGTCGAGCGGCACGCCCGAATCGGGGGCCGGTGGACCGACGATCTGGACCTCCGCGCGCGCGACCGCGCCCGACGCGGTGACGGTGATCGCGTCGGTCCCGCCGTACCGATCGGGCCCGAGCCGACGCTCGTAGCGACCGAAGCCCACGTACGCGACGTCGCTCCGAAAGGCGCCGAGTCGGCTCTGCCAGACCTCACCCACGACGCCGCTGCCGAGGAGCCGCCGGTCCTCGCTGCGCGGCTCCCATGTCAGCACCGCGTGCTCGTCGGGCGCCGCCACGTCGAGCTCGGAGGGCCGCGCGACGAGCGTCCCGCGCGCGCTCGACGGGCTGTCGCGGAGCGCGCCCTCGAGGGTGACCTCGCACGAGACGCCGAGCGGGACGCCGTACCACTCGACGTGCATCGACGCTTCGCCGGCCGAGGTGCCCGCGCGCACGCGCTGCAGATGGTGGCTGTCGAAGCGCACGGCCGGCTCGGGGAGCGGCGAGAGATCGCCGGTGAGCTGCGGGGACGTCCCGAGGTCGGGCAGGAGCTGTCCGTGCTCGTCGCGCAGGAACACGAGGAAGTGCAGCACGTCCTGGCCATCGGGGCGCATCGTCTCCATCGCGGGCGCGCAGGTGGAGCGCGTGGGGGACACGAAGCGCGTGATGTCGGACGCGGCGGAGAGCCGGCGCAGGCGCGGGCTCGGCCCGAGCGGCGCGCCGTCCAGCGACAGCTCGATGAGCGCGCCGTCGGCCACCCCGGACGTGTTGAAGCCGAGGTCGAAGGCCCCGTCCACGCTCGACGCGGTGAGCGGCGCCCGCGCGATTCCGTCGACGGTGAGCGAGAACGCGGAGACCGGCGCGTCGACGCGCCGCCCGTTGACGTCGCGCACCACGCCGCGCAGGACGAAGAAGGACGCGCCGAGCTGATAGAGCGTCTGATAGCGCACGAACGAGCGCGTCGGGTCGAACGCGCCGGCCACGTCGACCGTCACGGTGTCCACGTCCACGCCGTCCACCATCAGCACCAGGGAGCGCGGCCCCGCGTCCTCGAACCGGATCGCGCCGACGTGCTGCCCCCGCCCATCGTCGAGGAGCGGGATCACCTCCGCGCCGTGGCGCACCGAGACGGCGGCCCCGGCCGGGAAGCCGGCGCGCGCGCTCGCGACGAGCCGGGCGGCGGCGCCGGCCACGGGCCGCTGCGGCACCGTGCGCAGGCCGTAGGCGGCCGGCTCGGTGACGGGGTGCGCGCCCCAGCGCCGCCCCTCGATCTCGAGGTCGATCCGCGCCGCGCCGCCGCCCGCGGGCCAGCTTGCCTCGAAGCCGCCGCCCGGCAGCGACGTCGCGCTCACCGGGCTCGCGCCGTCTCGCCGGATGACCACCGACGCGCCCGTCGAGAGCGGATCGCCGCTCGCGTCGGTCGGGCGCAGCGTCAGCCTCCCGGGCGAGAGGCTCAGCCAGTCCGGCTCGCGGACCGTGAGCGCGGCGCCCGTGGTGGTCGTCACCCGCTGCGTGTAGCCGCTGGGCCAGCGCACCGTCAGCGCGACCGCGCGGCCCGGCGCGTCGCAGGGCGGCGGGAAGGTCAGCCGGAGCTCCGCGTCGCTCGCGCCCGCGAACGATCCCCCGCCGACCCGGGCCACCGATCGCGAAACGCCGCCGCAGCGCCCCGTGACGCGCGCGCCGACCGCGTCCGCCGCGGTCTCGCTCGCGCGCAGGCGGATCCGCGCTGGCGCCACCGAGGCGAAGTCGTTCCGATGGAGCGCGACCGTGCCGTCCGTCTGCCCGATGGCCACGTCGGGGTCGCCGTCGCCGTCGACGTCGCCCACCGCGAGCCCGCGGCCCGAGCCGCGCGGGCGGAGCCCCCAGCCGGGGGGGTCCACCTCGACCCCGCTCGCGCCCCCCCGCATGACCACGTTCGGCTGGTAGGCGCCGTTCAGCGCGAAGTTGCTCGCGACGACGCGCCCCCCCGACATGACGACGTCGGCCCACCCGTCCCGGTCGAAGTCCTCGATGGCGAGCCCCCAGGTCGTCTGGTAGCCGTCGGACGAGAACACCACGTCGGCGCCCCGCGCGTGGGTCCGGTCGACGAAATCCTCGCCGCGCGCGAGGAGCA
Source organism: Sandaracinaceae bacterium (assembly GCA_040218145.1). Lineage (GTDB taxonomy): Bacteria > Myxococcota_A > Polyangia > Polyangiales > Sandaracinaceae > JAVJQK01. The sequence goes on from JAVJQK010000053.1 coordinate 56,620, forward strand.
TGGCGGGCCGGCCGATGCTGCTCGCGACCACGTCGCCGCGCCCGTCCGCGTCCAGGTCGCCCACCGCGACGCCCATGCCGTAGAGCCGGCTGGAGAAGCCGCTCTCCACGGAGCGCTCGGAGAAGGTCACCCCTCGCGCGCCGCTCGGGCCGTCGTTCCGGAGCAGCCGGTTGGGCGTGACGAACATGCCGAAGTCGTTGACCACCAGCACGTCGACGTCGCCGTCGAGATCGTAGTCGTGCGTGACGACGGCCAGCCCGCACCCCTCGCTCGCGATCCCGGCCTCGGCCGCCACGTCCGAAAAGCGCCCTGCCCCGTCGTTGAGGAGGAGCATGTCGGGCGCGCAGACGTGTCGGGGGTACTCGAGCGTCTCGATGTAGGCCGTCACATAGACGTCGAGATCCCCGTCCCCGTCGAAGTCGGCCGGCGCGGCGGCCGCGCTCCAGCGCTCGACGTCCGGCAGGTGCGTGGCGCTCACGTCGGTGAAGACCAGCTCTCCCTCGTTCCGGAGCAGCGCGTCCGCCTGCAGGCCGAGCAGGAGCACGTCCAGGTCTCCGTCCCCGTCCATGTCGAACGGCAGATGGCCCCCGGCCTCGACGGGCGACGCGGGCGCGAGCACGTCGTCTCGCCGCGTGAATGTCCCGTCGGGTCGCTGGTGATAGACCGTCGGCGCCTCGAGCATCGTCAGGACGATGTCCAGGCGGCCGTCGCCGTCGAGATCGATCACCGAGACGCCGCCCCCGACCGCGTCGACGCCGGGTCGGCCCCCCGCGTCCGTGCCGAGCGCCGCGCTCACGTCGACGAAGCCCTGCGCGCGCGCCTCGCGGGTGGCGAGGCACGACAGCAGCGCGAGCGCGAGCGTGATCCGCAGGGTCTCGTTCATCTGGACGCCGCGTATAGCGGCTGCGCCGCTCGAAGGCGAGACTCGGGCCGCTTGTCATCGGCCGCCCCGCCCCCGATCCTCCACCCATGCTCCGGACCTGGCGAGGCATCGGCCTGGGCGCCACGGCGTCCTTCGCGTTCGCGTACGGCGTCGCGTTCTACACGCCGACCCAGGTCGGCACCGGCGCGTCGCGCTTGACCGATCGGTGGATGGACACGCTCCACGAGGAGGCCCGGCACGGCGACTGGATCGTCGTGCGCGGCACCCACATCGGCGACCAGGTCGTCGCGGGGGGCAGCATGGCGGAGCTGACCCACGCCGCCCTCTACGACCGCGAGCGCGACGAGGTCATCGAGGCGGTGGGCAGCGGCGTGCACGCGAGCCCGGCGCGCGAGCTGCTCGCGCAGGCGTACCGCTTCCTCATCGTGCGGCCGCGCAGCTGGGACGCCGAGCGAGGCGCCGCCGCCGTCGAGCGCGCCCGCTCACGCATCGGCTACGACTACGACTTCCTCGGCACGATCGGTCTCCAGTCCGACCGGCGCTTTTACTGCACGGAGCTCTGCGTCGACGCCTACCGCGCCCGCGAGCGGGGCTGGATGCCGCGCGGGGTCATTCACCCCGAGCACATGACGCGCTTCGGCCAGCTCGTGCACGACTCGGGGCCGCGCCCGCGCACCGACGCGGTGGGCCAGGTCGACGCGACCCTGCGCGCGCGCTTCGCCGCGGTGATGGCGCAGGCCCAGGGCGTCGACTACGCGGCCTCCGTCGCGCCGGGGCTGCTCCGCGGCGGCGCCCCGGACGCGCGCGGCATCGAGTGGCTCGCCGAGCAGGGCGTGCGCACCGTCGTGAACCTGCGGCACTTCCACGGGCGCACCGAAGGCGATCGCGTCCGCGCGGCCGGCATGCGCTACGAGTGGATCCCGCTCGAGTCCACCGACGCGCCCACCGCCGCGCAGGTGGATCGGTTCATGGCCATCGTCACCGACCCGGAGGCGCAGCCCGTCTACGTGCACTGCCTGCACGGCGTCGATCGGACCGGCGCGATGATCGCGCTCTACCGCATGCGCGTCGACGGCTGGTCGAACAGCGACGCCCTCGCCGAGATGGAGCACTTCGGCGCGCACGATCTCCTCCACGACCTGCGCCACTTCGTCAGCGCCTACGTGCCCTCTCGGTGAAGAGGGTCACGCCGCCGCGGACGGCCCGGCGGCGGGGGGCGCCTGCGCGGCCTTCTTCTTCTTCGTCATGCGGGACGCGATCACGTTGGCGACGATCAGCGTCACGCCAGCCGCCCCCATGGGGAACATCACCAGGAAGACCTTGATGAAGAAGTCCGTGTCGCCGGTGCGGGTGGTGACGTTCCGCGCGCCGTACTGGTAGCTGTGGATCTCGTCACCGCTGCAGAAGGTCTCGCGGTGCGTGTACCCGCCGTATCCATAGGGGTCGGTGTCGGAGATACTGCAAGGGTTGATCGGCGCGAACCAGTAGAGCGCGCCCGAGAAACACGCCGCGAGGAAGAAGGCGAGCCCGCCCGCTCCGAAGATCATCACGTTCTTCATGAGGCCCTTTCGATGAGTGGCCCGGTGTACGGATCACGGGGTCCGAAATTCCCGCGCAACCGCCGCGAGGTCGGCCCGAGACGGGAGCCACGCGCGCACTCTCGCGCGCCTCTCGACGAAGAAGAAAGCCAGTCGTGATGAAGAACAAACCGCTCATCTTCGGCCTCGTGGCCTCCGCGCTCGTCTTCGGCCTCACCTGCTGCGTGGGCATCTTCAGCTTCGCCTTCCAACACCACGTCGAGAACGCCGGAGGGGGCGCCAGCGTCGGCGACGCCTGCGACCGGGCGACCGACTGTGACGTCACCGCTGGCCAGAGCTGCATGCACGACGACGCGGGCGGCTTCTGCACCACGCGCTGCCAGACGAGCGACGTCTGCGCGCCCGGGTGGGTCTGCGAAGGCAGCACGATCACCCGCAACGGGCAGGATCGCTCCGGCGGCAGCCTCTGCATGCGCCCCGAGCCCGGCCGCGAGGCGCTCCAGACCGGCCGCGCGCGCGTGACCCAGCTGACGGGGAGCGTCCCGGGGGTCGGCGTCGGCACGCTGTGCAGCTACCGACAGATCGCGGTGCCCACCGACGGCCCCCTGAATTCCCGCTGGGAGGTCTCCTGCGGCACCACCTACCTCTACGGGGGCGGAACCGTGGGCTACAACCCGCGCTCCGACCCGAGCTGGCCGCCGGGCGTGCTCGCGGACGACACCGGCACCACGGGCGAAGACGGCGACGCCGCGCTGCACGTCGAGGGCGGTCAGATCGTCGTGCGCGACGATGACCGGGGGCACCACCGCGCCTTCGAGGCCACGCTCCAGCTCGAGTCGCCGTAGCGGGCGGCCGAGAGCTGCCTGCTACCCGACCTCCTGCATCTTGCGGATCTGCTTCAGCAGCACGCTCTTGGGCGTGATCGGGATCGACTTCATCAGCATGCGCTGGCCCAGGGTCACGCCGGCGAGCACGTCGAGCTTGCCGGCCATCATTCCGTCGTAGCCCGCCTGGGCCACCTCGCGGGCGCCGAAGGTGTTCTCGAAGAGCGACGTCTCGTCCATGCCCGACGTCTCCGCGAAGCCCGTGTCGGTCGCGCCGGGGAGGAGCGCGGTGACCGTCACGTCCGTCTCGTGCAGCTCCTCCGCGATCGCGTTGCTGAACGACGTCACGTACGCCTTCGTCGCGTAGTACACGGCCTGCAGCGGGCCGGCCATCAGCGACGCGGTCGAGGAGACGTTGAGGATGCGCCCTTGGTTGCGCGCCACGAAGTCGGGCAAGAACAGGCGCGTCAGCGCGGTCAGCGCGACCACGTTCACCTGGATCATGTCGCGGTCGAGCTGCCAGTCCCGCTCGTGGAACTTGCCCCGGCCTCCGAACCCCGCGTTGTTGATCAGGAGGTCGACCTCGATCCCGGCCTCCTTCACCGCGTCGTAGATCGCCTGCGGCGCGCCCTCCTCCGCGAGGTCGGCTCCGATGACGGTCACCGACACGTCCAGCTCGCTGGCCAGCGCGTTCAGCTTGTCGACGCTGCGCGCGACGACCACGAGGTCGCCCCCGCGCTCGGCGTGGATCCGCGCGAGCTCCCGACCGATCCCGCTGCTCGCGCCCGTGATGAGGGCTGTCTGTCCCATGCGCTCTCTCCTCGTTGGGGCACCGCTCGGTACCCGACGTACGCACCATCATGCGAGGCGCGCGCCGGCACGGCACCCTCGGAACGCGTCAACGGGCTAGCGCATCGCGCCACCCTTTGCGCCACCCTTCGCGCTACCGTCGGCGCCCCAGGAGGTGACCGGTGTCCGATCGTCAGGTGATCCGAGGCTGCTACGCGTTTCCCGCCGGCGCGCTCGAGGAGGCGCTCGACCGCGTCGCCGACGACACCGACGAGCTGGTGATGGACCTCCTGCGCGGCGCGCGCGTCGGCGACGACCTGCTCGTCCTGTCCGAGGACAGCTTCTTCCCCGCGTCGCTCTGGCACCACTGGACCGGCGCCGTCGCCGAGCTCTCGGCCGTCGCCCACGCCGGGCTCGTCGCCTGCGTCTACCAGGGCGACGGCGACGAGATCGAGGTCTTCGAGGCGTCGGGAGAGAAGCCGGCCGCGCTCCTGGCCGCGCGGAGCGCGCCCGACTGGTTCGCGCTCGGCGAGAGCCCGCTGCGCTTCGACGTCGAGGGCGAAGACCACACGATCGAGCTCAGGCCCACCCAGCTCGCGCCGAACGTCCAAGCCCTGCGCCTCGACCGCTCCGACGAGTTCTTCCCCGACTTCGACGCCCCGCTCGGCGTGGCCTACTTCGCCTCCGACGGCGCCCGCCTCTACGCCGTCGACGCGTGGCGCGACGATCAGCTGAGCGCGCTCGACCTGAGCGCCCCGAGCCCCGCCCTGACCCTCGCGGTCGACGCCGACGCGTCCGCCCCCCGCCTCGTGCATCACCCCGGGAGCGAGGGCTGCCAGGTCTGGCGCGTCGAGGGGCGCGAGGACGTCGAGACCCCCGCCGGCGCCTTCCCCGGCTGCCTGAGAGTCGGCGTCACCGAGCACTTCGTGCCCACCGACGTGGGCGACTACCAGGACGGCGCGCCGCCGCCCGAGCCGAGGCGCCGGACCCTCTTCTTCGCCCCGGACCGCGGCCTCGTCCGCGCCGTGCTCCCGAGCGGCGAGCTCGCCCTGGCCGCGCCCGAAGCCCTGGCCGCGCCCGCCGCGCGCGCCGACTCCGAGCCGCGCCCCGCCCTCGTGTTCGCGATCTTGATCGCGCTCGTCGTGGTCGGCTTCGTCGTGTGGCTGCTCGGCCTGCGGTGAGCCGTCAGTCGAACTCGAACGGGGCCTCTTCGACGAGCTCCCCGAGCTTCGCGTGGTCGTGGAACGCCTGGTGGAGCAGGGTCGCGAGCTTCTTCAGCGCCGCGAGGTCGGTGGACGAGGCCACGAACGTGCCCGCCTCGGGATCCAGCTCCACCTTCTCCTCGATCTCCGGCGCGTAGACCCGCATGGCCTGCAGCGCGACGTCCGCCCAGCCGTAGCCGTTGCCGTAGCGGCCGTGCTCGTCGAACACGCTCATCAGGTCGACCATTTGATTGTCGGAGAGCATCAGGCAGTACTTGCCCGGCGCGTGTTCGTACTCGTACAGGTCGAGGGGGGCGTAGGACGTGTCGTCGCGAAACATGGCCGGAGTCTGGGGGGATCTGCGCGCGCGGAGCAAGAACCTGCCTCGCGCCTCCCGGGCGCTCAGCCGCCCTCGCGGTCCACGATCAGCACCGTGCGTCGGTCCATGGCGGCGCGCTCCCCGGACGCCTCCATCACCTCGATCTGGAGCTCCAGGGTCTGGTCCCGGACCGCGTCCGGCGACGCGTCGTCGAGCACCAGGAAGTCGCCGACCCGCACCCAGGCGACGCCCTCGCGGGCCAGCCGGGCCGCCGACAGGACGTACGAGGCCGGGTTGCCCACGACCTCACCCGTCTCGGCGTGGCGGGCCGAGTAGACGAGGCTGGCCCCGTCGACCTGGAGGGCCGTGATGCGCGCCGTCAAGAACACGTGGAACCCGCCCTGCGGTCCACGGACCAGCTCGAGCTCCGCGCCGTCCTCCGGGATGGGCCGGAAGGCGCTCGTCCCGGTCCCCAGCTCGACGCTCGCCGGCAGGGGCACGCCCGCCTCGTCGAGCGGCACGTCGGGGTCGTCGGTGCACGCGACGCACAGCGTCAGCGCTCCGAGCATGAGGATGACGAGCGTCCGGCCCACCCGGCTCATCATGACGCGCCCTCGCGCCAACGCGAAGCGGCGTCCGTGGCTGCGCGCACGGGCCGCGTGGACGCCCCTGGCCGACCATGGTATCGAACGCGAATGGGTCTCACTAGCACGCTTCGCACCATCTCGCTATTCGCCTGCGTCTTCGCACTCTTCGCGTGCGACTCGGCCTCCGGGCCCGACGGCGGCGTCGGAGACGGAGCGGTCCCGACCCAGGACGGCGAGGCCCCCACGGACAGCGGCGCCGTGGACTGCAGCGGGCGCCCCGCGGACGCGCCCGTCACCCGCAGCGAGGTCGGCATGGTGCACGACGCGGCCCGCGACCGGCTCATCATCTACGGCGGCAACACCGCGGCCTCGGAGCGCTGCGGCGTCCCGCCGAGCGAGATCGTGGCCGAGATGTGGGCCTTCCACTTCGACTGCGGCAGCTGGGAGCAGCTCACGCCCGCGGGCGGGCCCGGGGCGCTCGCCCGGCACGCGGTCGTGGCCGACACCGCGAACGACCGCATGCTGGTCTTCGGCGGCCGCGCGAGCAGCTCTTCGTACTCGAACGCGCTCTGGGCCTTCGATCTCACGACCGACACCTGGAGCGAGCTGGCCACCTCCGGCACGGCGCCTCCGCCCGTGGCCGAGGCGACGGCCAACCTCGACGTGGAGCGCAACCGCCTGCTCGTCTTCGGCGGCGACCCCGGCGGCTTCACCGGCTCGGACGGGCTCTACGCGCTCGACCTCGAGGCGATGGCCTGGAGCCGGATCGACGCGGCCGACGCCCCGAGCCCGCGCCTCTACCACGCGAGCGCGATCGTGGGCGACGAGCTGCTGATCTTCGGCGGCGCGGCCGGGTTCAACCCGCCCTACCTGAACGACGTCCACGCCTTCGACCTCACCAGCGAAACCTGGCGCGCCGTCACCACCACTGGCACGGGGCCCAACCCGCGCTTCGGGGCCGAGCTCGTGCCCGACGAAGACAGCGGCCGCGTGCTCGTCATGTTCGGCCACGACGACACCAACCTCGGCAACCGCAACGACATGTACGCGCTCGATCTCGCGACGAGCACCTGGAGCAACCTCCACGAGGGGGACACCTTCAACAACCCGCCCACGGGCATGTGCGAGTTCCCGGCCGACTTCACCACCCTCGAGGAGGGCTCGCCCGAGCGCCGCTACTCCATCGGGCTCGCCGTCAGCGCAGACGGCCAGGCCTTCATCTTCGGCGGCAAGGCCGACTGCGGCTACCTCAACGACGTGTGGCGCATCGACCCCGCCACGGGCGACTGGGCCTCCGTCCGCGCCTCCACCGGCGGCGAGGTCTGCCTGCGCACCGGCCGCACCGACTGCGGCAGCCTCTGCTTCTGAGCCGGCCGCTCGCCGGCGGTATTTTGCCCCGATGCTCGGCCGCTCTTCCATCGTCCCGCAGCTGACCCAACGGGAGCTGAAGGCTGCGCTCCAGCGGCTCGACATCGACCCGCGCGGCATGAGAGACCGCGCGGCGCTCGTAGACGCGCTGCTCACCCTGGCGCCCTCGACCGACGTGCTCCTGCAGCCCCTCTCGACCGCGAGGCTCACCCGGATCGCCGACCAGTTCCGGCTCGGCCATCGGCGCTCGCGAAGGGCGCGGATCGCCCAGCTCGCCGGCCACGAGGCCGACCGCTTCGCCGAGCCGTACGCGACGTGGGTCCGTCGGCTGGAGCGCTTCGGCCGGGACCTCGACCGCCTGGACGCCAACACGGTCCTTCACATCGGGCCGCCCGCGCGAGAGGGGGAGATCCGCGCGATCGAGGGCGAGCTCGGCGTGGAGCTACCGCCCGACTTCCGTCGCGCCTTGCTCGATTTCTCGGGCGACTTCCGCTTCTCCTGGTACCTGGACGATGACGGCGAGAGGCCCGAAGGCCTCGAGGACATCTTCGCCGGCGAGTGTGTGTTCGGTCTCCAGACGCTCCGATATCTCAACCCACCGAAGCTGTACCTGCCCGTGAACCCGGCCGCGTTCCCCCGCTCCGTCTGGGACGGGAAGCTCGGCATGTTCCACCTGATGGGCGGTGACCACGTCTCCGCCGACCTGCGGCAGCGCGGCGGGCTCGTGTACGTCGACCACGAAGATGGCGGGTTCTCCCCTCGGCCCCTCGCCAGGAGCTTCGAGGACCTGATGAATCGCTGGACGCGACTCGCGTGCGTCATCCCCCGGCATCCAGGATCGGTGGTGGACGCGACGGGCCGCCTCTCCGCGCGAGCGCCGAACGCGAAGCGTCTCATCGCGTGGTTGCGGGGCGAGCCCGTCTCGCCGAGCGCGCCGCAGCGCACCAGGCGACCCGCAAAACGAATCGCCGAGGACACGTGGGCACGTCGCGTGACGCGTCAGGCGCCCGAGACGCTGGCTCGGTGGGAGAAGGCGCCGCTGTTCGAGCGCGTTGGACGCCCCGTCCCGCGCTCCGCCCCCTACGTCCGCTACCGCGGCCCGGACTCCCTCGAAGGCGGCGCCTGGTCGCTCACGCACGACTGGGTATCGTGCTTCCTCGCGCCACGACCCCTGTTCCTCGAGCGCGTCCGAGCCGTGCCCTCCCCGGGAGTCCCGAGCGCGCCTCCCCTCGACGACACGCTCAGGCGGCCGCTGAAGCGCCTGGCGCGAGCGCGCGCGAAGGCGCTCCAGCTGTCGGATCCCCTACGCGAACGGGTCTGCGCCGTGCTGGCCCACTGCGTCACGGCCGACCTGCTCATCCGCAATACGCCAGGCGGATCGCCCCCTCCCTGGGCCGCCGTGCTGAAGGCTCTCGAAGACGGGCACCTTGTCGTCAGCTGGAGAGGCCACTACCCGCAGGGGAAGCCAGTGGTGTTCTGAGCGGCTCCGTTCATCGCGAGCGTCAGGGCGCGGGTGAGAGCGCGCGCCAGCCCTCGTCGGTCCACGCGAAGACCTCCGCGGAGAGCGGGCGCTCGGCCGCCTCGTACATCGACCGCGTGATCATGAGGAGCGCCATGGCCGCCTCCTGGCGGTCACCGTCGACGTAGAGGAGCGTGGAGGGGTCCGGGACGGACACGAGCAGCCGGCCGAAGCGCTCGGCGACGCGCGCCCAGTCGTCCTCGAGCAGCAGGAGGCTCGACGTGTAGTAGTCGGCCGGCTCGACGCGCCCGAGCGCGCCCTCGGGCGGCGGCTGGATCGCCGACGCGAAGCCCTCGAAGCGCCGCCGCAGCTGGCTCGACGCCGCCGAGCGCGCCGCCTCCGACGAGAGCCCGAGGCGGGCGAGCAGGTCCGTGTCGATGGGCTGCGCCGTGGTCGGCGAGTCGAGCACCACGAGCGCGACGAGCTCGGCGCCGAAGGGCACGCCGGCCACGCCGGTGCGCTCGTGCACCATCTGCGCGTAGCCGGTCGGGCGCAGCACCGGGAGCAGCTGGCCCGCGTCCGCCGGGGCCGACGCCTGCGCCGCGCGGTCGCGGAGCGTCCTCGTGAACTGCCGCACGTAGCCCGCGAGCGACGCCTCGCACGCGGCCGGCTCGCGCTGACAGTGCGACCAGATCCGGTCCAGGTTGACCCGCAGCGACTCGTGCGGGGCGCGGGTGGGACGCAGGGTCAGCTCGCTGTCCGCCTCCATGCCGAGCTCCGGGCCGACCTCGCGGAACATCGCCACCGCGCGCCGCGTCAGCGCCGCCGCGGACTGCAGCGGCTCCTCCTCCGCCGACCGGCTCGCCTCGCCCCGCGGGGCCGTCGCGCCGCCACAACCGACGACACCGTGGAGCGCCACCAGCGTGACCAGGAGCGCATGACCGAACGTCTTCATCGCGCGTTCGTGGCACCCATCACCGCAGCACGCAAGCCTGTCGTCAGCCCGAGCGCGCGGCCCGGCCTTCGGCGAGCTGACGCGCGAGATCTTGCTGGACCTCCCAGGACTCCTCGACCGGGACCAGGCCGCGGTAGGACTCGATGGGGTCCCGGCCCTCCTCGGTGAAGCGCGGCGGGTAGAAGAACATCGCCTGGGAGCTGGTCAGCTCGCTCGCGAGGAAGCGCCAGCCGTCCCAGCGCAGGCCGTCGTAGAACGCGAGCAGCGGCGGGCCGAGCATCTCGCGCAGCCAGTCCTCGTAGCCGAGCCGGGTGTCCTCCCACTCGAGCGTGTCGGGCGCGAAGTACGCGACGGTCCGCGTGTCGGCCTGCCAGCTGAAGAAGCCGCCGCCCGCGTCGTCGGCGACGAGCAGGCCGCCCGCGTGGCGCCGCTCCGCGCCGAGCCCGTTCCACGCGTCGAGCCGCCGAGGCAGCGCCGGCGATCCGGCCCCGAGCACGCGCAGCCATCCGTCGGCCACGAGCAAGCCGCCCGTCCGGTACGCGACGGTGCCCAGCATCGAGCGCGTGGTGACCTGCAAGGCGAGCAGACAGTCCGCCGCGCCCTCCCCCGGCGGCAGCACGTCGACCCGATGCGGTGACTCCTCCGCGAAGGCCGCGAGCCGCGAGATCCCCGGATCGTCGGTGTCGACGAGCGCGTCGAGCGAGCGCATGCGCGGAGTCTAGCGCGCGCCACGCGCCGGGCACCGACCTCGAGGGCCGCCAGATGTGGGTGCGCGTGAAGGCCGAGCGGGCCCTGCTGGCCATGCCCGGCGCTCCGCGCACATGCTCCGGCCGGCGGGCATCATGCCGCGCAAAGCCTCTACGCCACCCTCGGCCCGGCCTACCCCGTCTTCAAGGCGCTGACGCCCGACAGCCTGACCACCGCGCCCGACCTCGGGCGCGCGATGATCCGCGTCGCCCGCGAGGCCCACCCGCTACGGAGCCTCGAGGGCAAGGACATCATCGCGCTCGGCGCCTGAGCTGGCCGCGCAGCTCTCTCCGCTCCGTCTGCAGCAGAGAGCCGGCGTCCCGAGAAGGTCGACGCGGGCGGAGGATGCCGCGCACGATCTCCAATAGGGTCGGGCTCGGCCTCCACGGCTCGCAGAGCGAGAAAATGGGAAGCGTGGCGCGTGCTCCTGTGTTTGTTCCCGTACGAGAGAGACACGTGGCGAGCGCGCGAATACACCACGAGAGAGTCCTCCTGGTGCGGCGGGGCGGCCAGACCCGTGTGGCCTGGTTCATCCAATGGAGCGCCGGCGAGGAAGGGCACGGGCAGCTCCACCTGTTGAAGCCCGTCCGCGCCCTCGTCCCACCGAGCGCGCTCGGCGTCGGCCTCGAACACGGCGAGCGCGGCTTGGCCAGCCACCAGGTGGTCGACTGGCTCGAGCGCGAGGGTTTCGAGGTGCTCGGCGACATCGCGGTCGACTGTGATGAGCCGCTCGGCCGCAGGTGAACACCCGCGCCGGGGCCTGCTGGCTGCTCACGCTGGCTGGCGCGCGGAGGCCGAGCGCGGCCCGCCATCGTCGCGCTCCCACGAAGCAGGCACCAAAGCATGGTCGTATCAACGCTGCCAACCTCGGCCTCCTTCAATCGAACAAACTGACGCATGAAGATGCGAAAACAACTTGCCTGAACACGCGCTCGTGCTAGGTAATTGCATGGGGGCATTCATCGAACACGGTCCGTCGGCCGACACCTCTCGCCAGGTGGCCGACGAGACTCTGAGGAAGCTCGGGCGCCTGCGCGCGGCCAGCGACTTCGAGCTCTGTCAGTGGTTCCTCTGCGGCTTCCGGCTGAAGGTTCACGAGCTCTACGGCTTCGCGAGCTTCCGCGAGTACGCCGAGCGCTGGTTCGGCTGCTCGGGCCGAGGGACCGAGGAGCGAGTGCGCGTCGCGGAGCGGCTCGACGAGCTGCCGAAGCTGAGCGCCGCGTTCGCGGCGGGCGACCTC